>VMSQ01000143.1 GCA_013792055.1 Desulfobacteraceae bacterium | reverse complement strand
CATTGGGAAACGTCTTCGAAACAAGCTTTAAAAAAATATGGTACGGGGAAAAATATAAATCTCTAAGACGGCAGCTCAGCCGTGGAAAAGTTCCTGCGCCTTGTAAGGATTGTTGTCTTTATAATGTTGGAGTCAAGCCTGTCGAAAGCAGCGGACAAGAAATCTAACAATAAATTATGCGAGTCTTAATCGTTAATCCCAGGATATATGTCTATGGCGGTGCTGAATTACTGATAGTACGGCTTGCAAACTACCTGACAGATAAGGGAATTAAAAACGCCCTTCTAACTACATCTATAATCCCGGAGGTGCAAACTGATTTAAAAGGGACTGACATAATAATCAAAGATAAACCGATGTCAAATGTTATCGGCGAAATTTTAGCCCTGAACAAAGGTGTGCGTGATAATCTTAATAACTTTGATGTGATAAATGTCCATAACTTTCCAGCGGAATTCTCAATTTTTCCCTACAATAAACCTGTTGTCTGGATGTGCAACGAGCCTGAGTTGTATCTATCGCTCAAACTCAATCCGCCATTTGGGACAAGATTGTTATATAGATCACTCTGGCCCTTCGATAAATTTGTTGTCAGGTTTTATATAAAAAATATAGCTGTATCAGATATATTTAACGCTAACAGATTTAGAAATCTATACAGAATAGTTCCACATATTATTAATTATGGTATAGACTATAAATTTTTTGCCCAGGGGGAACCAGAAAAGGCCATAAAGCGATTTAGATTATTTAATGACTTTGTTGTTATTCAGGTGGGCATGTTGACCCCCTTTAAAAATCAGATAGAAAGTATTAAAACAGTGGAAAGGCTTAAGCTGCTGATTCCGAATATAAAATTGGTCTTGGCCGGAGAGGGAGAATTTAAATATAGATCAATGTTAGAAAAATACATACAGGAGAGAAATTTAAGTGCGAATGTAATCTTTGCAGGTCATTTAAAGAGAGAGGAGTTAAGAGATTTATATCATGCCTGCCATGTTCTACTGCATCCTGTAAAATCCCAGGGAGGATGGCTATCCCCCTTTGAGGCATTGTGTGCGAGAAAACCTATTGTTGTTTCCACCGAGATGACTGCGTCTGACATTATTAAGAATGAGAAGATAGGTATTGTGACAGATAATTTTGATGAGGCGATTATTGATATATATAAAAATCCGGATAAATACAATGAGATGGCAGATAAGGGCGAGAGATGGGTGAGAGATAATCTGAGCTGGGATATGTTTTGTGAGAAGATGCTGGGGCTGTTTTATAAAGCTATGAATAAAAATAAGTAGTGAAACTTATGAAAATTGCAATTGATGCCATCCCGTTTATGACCCCTAAGACAGGAGTTGGATATTATACTTATAATCTCATCTCCGAATTCCTGAAGATTGCCCCACAGAATAGTTATTACCTCTGCGATGTTCTTATCGGGCGTATCTTCTACAACATGTACCGGCTTGAAGATGTATCAAGCCTCAATTATTTTTCAAATTATTTCGCGAATATCTCAAAAATGCCGTTTCCATTCAACGGCTTAATATGGGCTTTGTTATCACAACATGCCAAAGCTACCGGAAAGACAGCAAAAATCAAGCTTGAAGATGCAGATATTTTTTTCGGGACAAATTTCAGGGGAATTTTCAAAGAGACACTAAAGACTGTAATAACAATTCATGATATGGCACATGAGTATTATCCTGAAGCGACGTCTAAAAGAATTTTTAACTATTTAAAAAAACTCCAACGGTCAGCTGAGAAGGCTGATTTAATTATAGCTGACTCAGAAAACACGAAGAAAGATGTAGAAAAAATTTTAAATATCCCGAATGAAAAGATAAAGGTTATCTATCTTGGAGTAGATCCAATTTTTCGTCCGATTAATGATAAGGATGTCCTTGATCCTATAAGAAGGAAATATAATATTTATGAAAAGTTTATCCTCTATGTAGGAGCTATCCAACCGAGGAAAAACATTGCTACGTTAATCAGGGCATACAGTATGCTCTGTAAAGAACAGAATTTTGAGCATAAGTTAGTTATTGCTGGAGGTGTTGGCTGGAAGAATAAGAATATTCGTCCACTCATTG
>VMSQ01000131.1 GCA_013792055.1 Desulfobacteraceae bacterium | reverse complement strand
GATACTTATTATAAAAGGATTGAATGTTGCTTATAGATGTCGAGAACCATTCGGCACCATACTTTCAGTCGGTATTACAGCAATGATATTCTGGCAGGTAATTATTAATATAGGTATGGTAATGGGACTCTTACCGGTCGTTGGAGTTACATTACCATTTATTAGCTATGGGGGTTCATCACTTGTTAGCATTATGATATGTATAGGCATTTTAATTAATGTCAGTATGAGGAGGTTTATGGTTGAATAAGAGTTGAAGGGATAGCGAAAAATAAAAAAACCTTTAAAAAAAACCTTTGACAATTTGTTATAGGTAATATATAGACCAGCGGAGTTAAAATTTTGGAAGATATATTTTTAATATATAAATTATTCAAACGATCGGTAGCGGAGGAAGTTCAATGATAAGCTTAGATGGCTCATTATTTATACAAATCATAAATTTCCTGTTTTTGATATGGGCACTTAATTTTGTTTTATACAAACCAATCAGGAATATATTAATTCAGAGAAAAGAAAAAATTGCCGGCCTTGAGCAGAGAATTGATGCCTGCAACAGTGATGCGAAGGAAAAAGACGATGCTTTTACTTCAGGTTTAAAAGAGGCAAGGGCCAAAGGCATGGGAGAAAAAGAGGCTTTAATGCAGACAGCTACTGATGAAGAAAAAGCGATAATCGAAAAAATAAATCAAAAGGCTCAGGCGGATCTTGCCGAGGTGCGCGAGAAAGTTGCAAAGGATGTAAAAAGTGTTAGAGCATCACTGCAAGAAGAGCTTGATGATATTGCAACCGCTATTAGTAATAAAATTTTGGGGAGGGCTTTTTAATGAAGATTCCTGGAATTGGAAGCAGCGGGAAGCGTAATGCAATTATTTTGTTTATATTTGCTGCGTTTCTGTTCTTCTTTGGTGGAGTAGCTTTTGGTTCATCTGGTGGAGCGCCGGGACCGAAAGTATGGGTGGCTACAGATACATACCGGGTTATGAATTTCGCTGTTTTAGTTGGTGCTTTGTTTTTCCTTTTGCGTAAGCCGGTAGCACAGTTTTTTAGCTCTCGTATTAAGGGAATTGAAGATCAGTTAAACGAGCTTGAAACTAAGAAAAAGGATGCCGTGCAAACGCTTGAGAAATACAAACAAAAACTGGCTCAGTTAGATAAAGAAGGCAAGAAAATTGTCGATGATTACATCCGGCAGGGAAATGAGGCCAAGGAAAGAATACTAAAAGAGGCCGAATCTGCAGCTGATAAATTAAAAGAACAAGCTCGCCGGAATATTGATTATGAGATCAATCAGGCGAAATTAAGGCTCAAGGAAGAAGTGCTCGAGAAAGCCATGGTTAAGGCTGAAGAGATGATAAAGAATGAACTTACAATCGAAGATCATGATCGATTGGTAGATGAATACTTAGAGAAGGTGGTGGCATAATGAAGAATATGGTTATAGCACGGCGTTATGCCAAGGCGCTTCTGCTTATTGGCAAAGATGACGGTCAGGCTGAATCTTACAGAGAAGAGCTTGACAATATCGCAGGTTTGGTGACAGGCGAAAAAGAGCTTGAACAAGCAATTACAAACCCCCTTTATGATACAGCAGGTCGCAGAAAGGTATTGCATGCAATAATTGATAAGCTATATCTATCTGATATGATGAAGGCTTTTCTGCTTTTGGTATTTGATAAAGGGCGAATTGGGTTTTTAAGTAATATTAACGAGTTTTATAAAAAACTCGCGGACGAATTGAAAGGCATTGCAAGGGCAAGTTTGGTTTCGGCCACTGAACTTTCATCTGAAACAATAGATAAAATTCGTTCAACCATGTCAAAAATGACTGGGAAGGACGTTATCCTGGAAGTTGAACAAGATCCATCACTTATTGGTGGAGTAGTATCCAGGATAGGAGATCTTGTATTAGATGGAAGTATCAGAACACAATTACTCAACATGAGAGAATCTATAAAAAGGGGTGAGAGTGTATAATGGAATTAAGAGCTGAAGAAATAAGTCAAATAATTAAAGAACAGATTACGGATTACGACAAGAAAGTTGAGTTAAGTGAAACTGGAGTTGTCTTGTCGGTTGGTGATGGCATTGCCAGAGTTTATGGTCTTGAGAAGGCTATGGCTTTGGAGCTGGTTGAATTTCAGGGTGGCATACTAGGGCTTGTCTTGAACCTTGAAGAAGACAATGTGGGTATTGCAATTATGGGCGAAGACATCCACATTAAAGAAGGCGATATGGTCAAGAGGACAGGTCGTATTGCTGAGGTTCCGGTTGGTGAGGCAGTTCTTGGGCGTGTTGTTGATGCTGTTGGAGCGCCGATTGACGGAAAAGGACCCATTGATTCAAAAGAGTTCAGAAGGGTTGAAATGGTTGCACCGGGTGTTATTGCAAGAAAGAGTGTACACCAACCAATGTACACAGGCCTCAAGGCTATTGATGCAATGACTCCTGTGGGTAAGGGGCAGCGGGAGCTTATTATCGGCGACCGCCAGATCGGTAAAACAGCCATTGGTGTTGATGCAATTATAAATCAGAAAGGTAAGGATGTTTACTGTATTTATGTTGCTACAGGGCAGAAAAAATCAACAGTTGCTCAGGTCGTTGATATTTTAGATAAACACGGCGCTATGGCATATACAACAGTAGTATCTGCCTGTGCAAGTGATCCTGCAACACTGCAGTTTGTCTCTCCATATGCGGGATGCGCTATGGCTGAGTACTTCCGTGATAAAGGGCAGCATTCGCTGATCGTATATGATGACCTTTCAAAACAGGCTGTAGCATACCGCCAGGTTTCACTTTTGCTAAGACGTCCACCGGGCCGTGAAGCATATCCTGGCGACATTTTTTATAATCACTCCCGACTTCTTGAGAGATCGGCAAAATTAAACGATGAGCTTGGTGCCGGCTCGATGACAGCTCTTCCAATAATTGAGACTCAGGCCGGCGACGTTGCTGCATTTATTCCAACAAACGTTATTTCCATTACAGACGGTCAGATTTATCTTGAGCCCGCTCTGTTTTTTTCTGGTGTCAGGCCGGCTATTAATGTTGGTTTGTCAGTTTCCAGGGTTGGTGGAGCGGCACAGGTTAAAGCTATGAAACAGGTTGCCGGTAGTCTGCGCCTTGATCTGGCTCAATATCGTGAGCTTGAGGCTTTTGCTGCGTTTGGAAGTGACCTGGATAAAGCAACTCAGGCACAGCTCACAAGGGGAGCGAGACTTGTTGAGATTTTGAAGCAGCCTCAGTTTAAACCGCTGTCTATGGAGAAACAGGTTACGATACTTTTTGCCGGCGCAAAAGGATTCCTTGATAAATATCCAGTTAATGTACTGGCAAAGTATGAGGCAGGACTTTACAGTTTTATAGAGGACAGATATCCGCAGATATTCACTGAACTGGATGAAAAACAAATAATATCAGATTCATTGGATAAACAAATGAAGGATGCTTTAACTGCTTACGACGGAGAGTTCAAGGACACAATTAAATAGGGCTTTTCTTCTAATAGGTTCTATTGAAGATTAGCTTGGATAGCTATATAAGAATAAAAGCATAATTAACTGCTGATATCGTAATTGACATAGAATAGTGCTTATAAGGATATAATATGGCAACGTTAAAAGATGTCCAAATTAAAATTGGTGCAGTAAAAAAGACAAAGCAGATCACAAGGGCTATGGGCATGGTGGCCACTTCAAAGTTGCGTGGCGCTCAGCAAAATATGGATGGTTTTCGACCATATGCAGCCAAGTTTGCTGAAGTCTTGGGGAGCCTTGCAGAAAAAGCAGGAGAAGGGGCGAGTCCTTTACTGGTACCGCGTGAAGAAGTAAAAAAGATAAATATTGTATTATGTACTTCTGACAGAGGGCTCTGCGGTGGTTTTAATGTAAATCTTATCACGGCTGCTAATAAATTTATGAAGGAACGCTCAGAACAGGGATTAGATTTTTCCTTCACTAACTTTGGGAAAAAAGGGCGGGACTGGTGTCGCAAGAATAAGATGGAGATAGATTCAGCGAACTTAGGCATTGTAGGCGCCAGATTTGGTTTCAACGTTGCGCTGACAGCAGGCCAGAAACTGGTTGATGGATTCCTTGATGGTACATATGATGAGGTTTACGTCGTTTTTTCTGAATTTATAAGCCGGTCAAAGCAGATTCCAGTGGTTAAACAGATCCTTCCTATTCCACCTATTGAAACTGCTGAAGAAGAGGAAGTTGATACTGATAAACCATATCAGGCTGAACATATTTGTGAGCCATCACCTGCTGAACTATTGGGTGATCTGCTCCCAAGGCATGTTTATGTACAAATATATAGCGCTTTGCTGGAAACATCAACTAGTGAGCATGCTGCTCGTATGGCTGCTATGGATAACGCAACTACTGCATGCAACGATATGATAAATAGCCTTACTCTGGCATATAATAAAGCCCGGCAGGCGGCCATTACAGCGCAATTGATGGATATAGTCGGCGGCGCCGAGGCTCTTAAAGGATAAGAAATTAGAATACCGCATTTAGCGTATAGGAGGTCTGTAGATGGGTGAAAACATAGGTAAAATTACGCAGGTTTTGGGACCTGTTGTCGATGTGGAATTTGAGCAGGGCAAACTGCCTACGATCTACACCGCACTTTTAATTACAAATCCCGCTATTAATGATGAGCCTGACAATCTGGTTGTTGAGGTTGCTCAGCACTTGGGAGACAATGTTGTCCGTACAATTGCTATGGATGTAACTGACGGATTAATGAGAGGGCAACTAGTAAAGGATACCGGCAAGGGCATCATGATGCCGGTGGGCGCGGCTGGTTTGGGGCGCGTTTTAAACGTTGTAGGGCGGCCCGTTGATGGATTAGGCCCTGTAAGTCAGGAAAAAATGATGCCTATTCATCGTGCGGCACCAAAGTTTACAGAGCAGGATACAACGGTTCGAGTTCTCGAGACAGGTGTTAAGGTTATTGACTTGCTTGTACCATTCCCAAGAGGTGGTAAAATGGGAATGTTTGGTGGCGCAGGAGTCGGAAAAACCGTTATTATGATGGAGATGGTACATAACATTGCTATGCAGCACGGTGGTATTTCTGTGTTTGCCGGTGTTGGAGAGAGAACCCGTGAAGGCAACGACCTTTATCATGAGATGAAGAATTCCGGTGTTCTTCCAAAAGCTGCATTGATTTATGGCCAGATGACCGAACCTCCTGGAGCAAGAGCTCGTGTTGCTTTATCGGCTTTGACAGCAGCTGAATATTATCGTGATGAAGAAGGTCAGGACGTGCTTATATTTATCGATAATATATTCAGGTTTACACAGGCTGGCTCGGAAGTATCAGCGCTTCTCGGACGTATGCCCTCAGCAGTTGGTTATCAGCCAACTCTTGCAGTTGACCTTGGGGAACTTCAGGAACGTATTACATCTACTGACAAAGGTTCTATTACCGCTGTTCAGTGCGTTTATGTTCCTGCTGACGATTTGACCGACCCTGCACCGGCAACAACTTTTGCCCATCTTGACGGAACCGTTGTTTTGTCAAGGCAGATTGTTGAGCTTGGTATATATCCGGCAGTTGATCCGCTTGATTCAACTTCAAGGATTCTTGATGCAAATTATATTGGAGAAGATCACTATCAAGTTTCACGTACAGTCCAAAATACTCTTCAAAAATACAAAGAGCTTAAGGATATTATCGCAATATTAGGTATGGATGAACTGTCAGATGAAGACAAGCTTACTGTTGGTCGTGCCAGGAGAATTCAGCGATTTTTGTCTCAGCCATTCCATGTTGCTGAAGCTTTTACAGGTATTGCAGGTAAATACGTTAAGATAGAGGATTCCGTTAGAGGTTTTAAAGAAATTTGTGAAGGCAAACATGACGGTGTTCCTGAGCAGGCTTTTTATATGGTGGGTGGCATTGAAGAGGTAATAGAAAAAGCCAAGAAGATGGCAGAAGCATAATACTATCTATTATATATGAGGGTTAAAGTATGGCTGGAAATATTATATTAGAAGTTGTCACCCCAGAGAAATCTGTAGTTAGCGAGGAGGCAAAGATAGTTGTTGCACCTGGTTCTCTTGGCGAATTTGGAGTACTCATAGGTCATACTCCTTTTTTGAGTACCCTGAAAGTTGGTTCCCTTCGTTATATGGATGCGAACAATGTTGAGAGATATGTTTTTATAAGCGGTGGGTTTGCCGAGGCGCTTCCAGGCAAAGTTACTGTGCTGGCGGAATCTGCTGAAAGAAGACGGGATATAGATCTTGAACGTGCAAAATCTGCTATGGAACGTGCCCAGAAACGTCTAACTGATGTATCAAAAAAACAAGATGTTGATTTCATGAGAGCAAGAATAGCTCTTGAAAGAGCTTTGCACCGTCTTAGGGTTGCCGGTACAAGAAGATAGATATTGGTTGTCATTAGCAGTTACAATAAATTATTATTATTGTTAATGATAAGATAACTGATTGTATTTTTAAAGAATAAAAGGACAGATCATTTAAATGGTCTGTCCTTTTTTTTGAATGAATTAGTTATAGTTTTTTCAATTTTATTGGTTAAAAATGTTAATTTCAAAAGATAGGTATTAAAATGCAAACCGTTATTGACAACGTCGCAGCAGTAATACTTGCCGCTGGAATGGGTACTCGCATGAAATCAAACAAGGCCAAAGTGCTGCATGAAATTATTGGCAGACCTATGGTAATGTATGTTGTTGAAACCGCAAGTAAAGTTGTTGGGAATAATATAGTGCTGGTAATTGGCAATCAGGCCGATAAAGTAAAAAGAATTGTATCTGAAAGAATTGATGTGATTTTTGCCATTCAGGAAGAACAGCTTGGAACAGGGCACGCGGTTTTATGTGCACAACCTTATATACCAGAACATGCAGACCAAGTCGTTATTTTATGTGGTGATGTGCCATTAATTACTCCTTATACTTTAATTCAACTTATAGATGATCATATTAAGGCAGTGCGAGATATATCAATTTTGGCAGTCGAGATAGATAATCCAAAAGGTTATGGCAGGATCCTGCTGGATGAAAATAGAAATGTTAATGGAATAGTTGAGGAAACAGACGCAACAGAGGAACAAAAAGGTATAAAAATAATCAATACAGGCATCTACTGCATTAAAAAAGATTATTTATTTGACGCATTAAAAAAGATTAAATCAGATAATGTCCAAGGCGAACTTTATCTTACCGATATTATTGGAATAGGGTATAAAGAAGGAAAAAATATTGGTGTACTGGTTGGCAGTGATGTCGAAGAGGTTATTGGGGTCAATAATAGCGAAGATTTAATAAAAGTTGAAATAATTATGCGCGAAAGACTATATAAAACATCTTGACTTTAGTTGATAGTAAATATTATATTATTTACAATATGATGAGGTGAAATATTGGATAACACAGTTATTTTACAACAATTTGAAGAAATAGAAAAAAAAATTGAAAGATTAATTCAGGTTTGCAAATCGCATGAAGCAGTCAATTCTGAACTTAAAGAAAAAATTAAGAGATTAGACGAGGAGCTTCAAGTTAAGGTTGAGGCAGAAAACAGTTATGCAAAAGAGAGAAATTTGGTCCGATCAAAGATTGATGGTTTATTAGGCAAACTGGATGAAATTACAGCAACCTAAATTATAACCGGCAGAGATTGTTAAAGTAAAGGTATCATACTTAATTCATTGGAACAGCTTGTAACAATAGATCTTTTGGGACAATCCTATACTTTTAAAACTGATTCAGAAGTTTCTAAAGCAGAAGAGGTCGCTGATTTTCTAGTAAAAGAAGTTAAAAAGGTAGAAAGTCAGCATTCACTTAAAACTCTAGATGTTACAAAGTTTAAAATTTTAATTTTAGCTGCTTTGAATATAGCTAATAAAAACTTTGAGATTAAAAGAAATGATTCAGAATTTTTAAATGATATTTCTCAACGTTTAAATCGTATGATATCTACATTGGATAAAAATATAGTATAATGGTTTATAATGACAAGTTGAGACCAAATGAATAAGTTGCTTTTGCAAATTGTAGTTAATTACCCCTGCCGTGTTCGTGTTTGGGAGATGTTCTTTGACCCAACAGTATTTTAAAGGGAGCTTTCTCTGGTTTTGGTGTGCATGTTCTGCTTGTACAGAAAAGCCTAAAGAAACCATAAGGCGCCCACCTTTTCGATTTGGTTCAGAGACCTTCCACACGGCACAGTGGTGGGGGTTCCACTAAATTCATGCTAAAATTCGATAAATAACCTTATATTTTTCTTCCAATAATTCTATCCTCATTTTATCTCATTATTTTTTCAAAAGCTTAACAGAATTATCGAAAAATTTCATTGGAATTAGCCCGTATTGCAAGCTGAGTTTGGAAGCTGTGGTATTTTACTACAGCTATCCTGCAACAAAGAGGATACGGTGAAATCAGCCACGTTATTTTGATTAAACCTTTCATGGGAGATTTATAATGGATGTATATATAGTTCCAATAGGCATGGTTGCCTTTATTGTAGGTTTTGCCATTGCCTATTGGGTGAAAGGGAAAATGGTATTCGAGAAAATCAAGTCCGCTGAAGAAGAGGCTTCACGAATATTAAATGACGCTAAGCGTAAATCAGAGACTCAGTTAAAAGAAGCAAAGATTGAATCTAAAGATATTCTTTATAATATGAAGGCTGAGTTTGATGCAGAAGCTAAAGAGACTAAAAGTGAGTTGAAAAAAAGAGAGATTAGGTTGATACAAAAAGAGGAAAATATCGACCGTAAAATTGATCAATTTGAACTGAGAGAACGGGATTTTGCTCAAAAAGAGACGACGTTGGCTAACAGCGAGAAAAATATTGAGCAAAGCAAGCTGAAATATAATGAATTAATCGAAGAGCAGAAATCCCAGCTTGAAAAGATTTCCGGTTTAACAGCAGAGCAGGCTAAGGAACTATTGATAAGGGCAATGGAGAACGAAGTGCGATATGAAGGAGCTAAACTTATCAGGAGGATTGAAAATGAAACAAAAGAGGAAGCAGACAAAATAGCTAAAAATATAATGGCTACTGCTATTCAAAGATACGCTGGGGATTTTGTAGCTGAACGGACAGTCTCTGTAGTACAGTTGCCAAACGATGAGATGAAGGGACGAATAATAGGAAGGGAAGGCCGTAATATTCGCGCCATTGAAGCGGCAACAGGTATTGATCTCATTATTGACGACACTCCCGAGGCAGTTATTCTTTCTGGTTTTAATCCTGTAAGACGAGAAGTTGCTAGGCTTTCTTTGATTAGATTAATAGCTGATGGTAGAATACATCCCGCTAGAATTGAAGATATTGTAAAAAAAGTTGAGCAGGAAGTTGATTTGGTAATAAAGGAAGCAGGAGAACAGGCAGCTTTTGATTTGGGTGTGCATGGTATAAATCAAGAGCTAATAAAGTATGTGGGGAGATTGAAATTCCGTACAAGTTATGCGCAGAATGTTCTGCAACATTCAGTAGAAGTGGGTTTTTTAAGCGGTATTATGGCCTCCGAATTGGGACTTAATTTGAAATTAGCAAGACGTATGGGATTATTACATGATATTGGGAAAGCTATAGATCACGAGGTCGAGGGGCCACATGCAATAATTGGTTCCAAACTCGCCAAAAAATTTGGCGAAAATTCCAAGGTTGTACATGCTATTGCAGCTCACCATGAAGATGTGCCACCTAATTCTGTATATGCGCTATTAGTACAAGCAGCAGATGGCCTTTCAGGTGCAAGGCCGGGTGCACGTAAAGAGTTGTTGGAAAATTATATTAAAAGGCTGGAAGATCTTGAGAAGATAGCTAATTCATTTCAAGGCGTCGCCAACACTTATGCGATTCAAGCGGGAAGGGAACTCAGAGTTATCGTCGAAAGTAACATTATTTCAGATGATGAGGCTGTCCTTCTTGGTAGAGATATTGTAAAAAAGATTGAAGAGTCGTTAACTTTTCCAGGCCAGATCAAGGTTACAGTAATACGTGAAACCAGAGCTGTAGAATATGCAAACAAATAAAGCTCTTATGCAATTGAAAATTTAAGGGATCCTATTGATTTTAATCCACAGATTACGCAGACCCGCCTGACACTGCGAGGCACAAGCGTGCAGGTTGCACAGATTTTTCTGCCTGTAGCGTGTCCGCACGCAGACAGGCGTGAGTTATTTGGTTCCGGTTTATCCGGGTTAGGTTATTCGTATGAATAATATAATCGATATCCTTTATGAAAGAGGATTTATTGAGAATACAACTCATGATAAAGAGCTGAGCCGATACTTAGAGAATGATAATGTAACGTGTTATATTGGCTTTGACCCAACGGCCTCAAGCTTACATGTCGGAAGCCTCGTTCCTTTAATGTCGCTTGCTTACATGCAAAAACACGGGTATCGTCCAATTGCTCTTATCGGGGGCGGGACTGGGCTTGTTGGAGATCCAAGCGGAAAGACTGAAACAAGGCAGCTTCTTAATTCGGAGATCATTGAAGAAAATATATGTGGAATTAAAGAGCAAATTTCAAGGTTTATAGACTTTAGTGAAGGGAAGGCTATTTTATTAAACAATGCTGATTGGCTCTCGCGATTAGAATATATTCCATTTCTAAGAGATATAGGACGACATTTTTCAGTCAATCGTATGATAAAGGCGGAAAGTTATAAAATGCGCCTTGAAGCTGAAGAAGGTCTTAATTTTATTGAATTTAACTATATGCTTTTGCAGGCATATGATTTTTTAAAACTTTTTGATAAATATGGATGCAGACTACAGCTTGGTGGAAGCGATCAATGGGGGAATATTGTTGCCGGCATCGACCTTATTAGACGTATGCGGCATGAAACTGCATTTGGTATAATTTCACCATTGATTACAACCAGTAGCGGCGAAAAGATGGGGAAAACAGCTAAGGGCGCTGTTTGGCTTGATTCAAAAAGAACTTCATCTTATGAGTATTATCAATACTGGATAAACACGGACGATCGAGATGTCGCTAGATTTTTAGCTCTCTTTACATTTTTGCCTATGGTTGAAATCAAGAAAATTGAAAAACTAAGTGGTGCTGATTTGAATAGTGCAAAGACAGCCTTAGCCTTTGAAGCGACACGCATCGCTCATGGCGACAAAGAAGCGCTTGAAGCGTATCACTCAGCTCAAACCGGTTTTGGTCCCAGGCCTGTGCCAAAGGAAATTTTGCCTTCAAGCTCGATACCACGAAATGATATTTTTGGGAATATGAACGTTGTTTTGCCTTCTATAGGAGCTGAAATTATAGGAAGAGTTGATTCGACACCATGTACATATATTAATGAAGACCAGCTCAAAGCAGGAATTCCGGCTTTTATGTTGTATCATATGGTAGGCCTTGCAAACTCGGGCAGTGCCGCTAGAAGGCTAATAGCTCAGGGCGGCGCTTACTTAAATGGTAACCGTATAGAATCATTTGATTATTTAATAACAGATAGTGATCTTGATAATATGGAAATATTATTAAGGGCAGGGAAAAAGCGTTTCCATAAATTAAAAGTAAAAAATAACGATTGACAACTGTAGAAGCATTATGTAATTGACTTTGTCCGTTTGTTTGAAGTTATAATTTTATATTTAAAAATTGTTGTTGACATATTTACATGGCTTGTGTTTTAAGCCAATTTTTCAACTTAACAATGCCTTAAAATATATAGTTTTTTGATAATAAAAGTATTGACAACTATATATTTATATATATATATATATTTCTTTAAATTTTCGATTAACTTTTATGTCGTAACTTTTTAAACGACGACTTGATCTTTGAAAACTAAATAGTGACAATTAATGAGTTGGGTCCACGTAATATTGATAGTTAAAGCAGTTTAATTGGAGAGTTTGATCCTGGCTCAGAATGAACGCTGGCGGCGTGCTTAACACATGCAAGTCGCACGAGAACTCTTCTGCTTGCAGAAGATAGTAAAGTGGCGCACGGGTGAGTAACGCGTGGGTAATCTACCTCTGAATTGGGGATAACATTGCGAAAGCGATGCTAATACCGAATAATATCCCGAAAACTTAGGTTTTTGGGATCAAAGATGGCCTCTACATGTAAGCTATTGTTTGGAGATGAGCCCGCGTACCATTAGCTTGTTGGTAGGGTGATGGCCTACCAAGGCAACGAT
>VMSQ01000068.1 GCA_013792055.1 Desulfobacteraceae bacterium | reverse complement strand
GGGTCTGCGGATATTAAAAATCACTTGTAATAAAAAATTAGATATTATATTATTTTGTTATGCCAACGGTCATGAAAATAGGTTCCTTCAGATTCCATTTCTAGAGACCTTTGAAAAATGTTCAATTTTGTTTGAGGTCAAGGAAAGCGAAAATTTTAACCGCAGGAATACTCGTAGTATTTCGAGGATTAAAATTTGAGCATGACGCAAAGATCGGACAAAAGGGGACGTTTTTCAAAGGTCTCTTCTATTCAGATGAAGGAAACAAACCACCACATATTCATGTCGCCATTCCCACCATTAAGCATTAGAAAAATAGAAAAGATCGTATTTGAAAATCAGCTTCTTTTAATGGGGAAATATAATGAATTCCAATATAAATAAAATGGAAATTGGAGAACCTACCGCAATTAAAGCCTGGGCGGAAGGCAGAACGATTTATATCGAACTAACGGATAGCCGCATTATTGGATTTCCGGCGGATCGATTTAAAATTCTATCAAAAGCTACAGATCATCAGCTCAAGGAAGTCAAAATAAGGCTGGATGGATTTGCATTGCGCTGGGAATCTCTTGATGAAGACATTACAGTCCCAGGGATCGTAGCAGGCAATTTCCAATTGCCCCTTCAAATGGCATCATAAATCCACATCCAAGTTCTTTATGCACATCTAAAGCAACGCCTATAATCTTATAAGTTCTTTCGTCTTTCATTTTTCAAAATCTGCGTAAATCTGCGCCTGCCCTGTTAAATCTGCTTTTTCTTTTATTTAACCGGGGTAATCTTTACCCTGTTGAATGTTCTTGTCTTTCCTATTCAACCGAGGCGAAGGCTATTCCTCCTGGGTGCGGATCAATAAAGCCAAATTAATACCTTTCTGGAAACAATAAAATACTTGACTTTTAATAATGCCATCATTAATATTACACCATGTATATTAGGAGAATATTAACAGACAAACTTTATAAGCTGGCTGAGTCCTTTCCTGTGGTTGTTGTCAGTGGGGCTCGGCAAGTCGGAAAGAGTACGCTGCTCCAAAATACATTGGGTATGGAGGCTGAAATCGTTGTTTTTGATCCTGTTGTTGATATTGAGAACGCTCGGCAGGACCCTGAACTTTTTTTAAATAATCATCCCCCTCCTCTGATTCTTGATGAAATCCAGTATGCTCCGGAGCTGGTTGCTTCGATAAAGCGACGTATTGACCTTAATCGCGCCCCTGGCCAATATATTCTTACAGGTTCCCAGCAATGGGGTGTAATGAAATCCATGTCGGAAAGTCTTGCCGGCCGTGCCGTTTTTCTGGATCTGAACAGTTTTTGTCTGCTTGAAATCAGCCAAAGCGATTCAATTATACCATGGATTGCAAGATGGCTGGATTCGCCGGATAAATTCCTGTCCCTGAGCCAGTCACGGCTTACACATAAAACAACCCTCTACGAACAGCTCTGGCGCGGTTTTTTGCCGGAAGCACAATTCCTTGCCACTGAAGTCATCCCTGATTTTCTTGATGCTTACAAGCGTACTTATATTGAGCGAGATGTAAGGCTTTTGGCAGAAGTATCAGATTTGCAGCTATTCGGCAGATTTCTTCAACTTGTTTCCGCCTTAACGGCACAGGAAATAAATCACAGCCAGATGGGCAGAGAATTAGGCCTGACGCCTCAAACAGCTCGAAGATGGCTCGATATTTTAAAAGCTACTTTTCAGTGGTTTGAAATTCCTGCATATTCAGGAAATTTAATAAAAAGGGTCAGCAATAAACCAAAAGGATATATTGCAGACACAGGCCTTACCTGCTCGACCCAGGCCATATCCACCCCTAAAGCCATAGGTGGTCATCCTCTCTGGGGGGCAATCTTTGAAACTGCTGTTGCAGCCGAATTAAGAAAACAGACTGCCTTTTTATCCCCAATGCCTAATTTTTATCA
This sequence comes from Desulfobacteraceae bacterium, assembly GCA_013792055.1. Taxonomy (GTDB): domain Bacteria; phylum Desulfobacterota; class Desulfobacteria; order Desulfobacterales; family ETH-SRB1; genus B13-G4. The sequence continues at coordinate 2,122 of VMSQ01000068.1, read as the reverse complement.
CTGGAGGGCATACAGCGGAGCGGAAGTTGATATTATACTGGAATATAACGGAATTCTTCATCCAATTGAAATAAAAGCTAAAACCAACCCTTCCCGCCGCGACACCATGGGGATTTCTGCGTTTCGTAAAAAATATTCACAGATTAACATTGCCAAAGGTTTAGTCATTGCCCCATGCTCGGGCATTATTCAGCTATCCGAATATGACTATGCCGTACCTTGGGACCTGTTATAGAAGTCTTTGAAAAAATACGGACAACTAAACCTCTATTATATCATTATATCATTTTCTGTGTAACCTGCCCGCTTGTGCCCGTCCGCCTCGGCTGAAGCCTTGCGGTGCCGGGCGGGCCTCGCAGTGGCAGGCGGGTCTGCGAACTTGTTTTATGTTGATTGCCCTATTAAATCACTGATCTCGTCTAATACTTGCGCAAAAGCAGGAGCGGATGCCTCAATGACATTATTTGAATGAATATGCTTATGATGAGGAAAGGTCTTAATTTCCCGGTGATGCGGCGCCATATCATATCTGAAAATCAAGTCGCTATTCCGATCTTGATAATGATACGAATATTTATACACTTCGATAGTCTCTTTAACGTTTACGAATTCTATGAAATGAAGATTGGACTCATCTGTGAAGAAAAGCTCACCTTCAATAATACCAATGTGCAGCGAACGTTTATCCTTGACGAGGCTGGTCTCAATAATATAAATACAGTCCGCAATCTGAGATTCAATTTTCTGAAAATACTCGCTTATGAGCACAATTCAACTCCCTGCAACTCATTATAATCCTTTTGCAATCGCTCCAGAGTTTCATACTCGCCTGCCCATCTTATGAATTTCAAATCATCTCCAAGTTTTCCCTTCTGGAATTCCTCATAAAAATATGTGCTATCCATTCCACTCTCTTTTTCCAGTTCTCCTAACTTCCTTTTAGTTTTGGCAATCCCAAAATTTATGACTTTCAACTGATTTTCTACTGCTACTTTAATTAAATTTTTTAAATTGTCAGCAGCTTGTGGTCGAATAATAACCTGCGCCATAACTATTCACCTCCTCATACTCTTGCCTTTCTTATTTTACGTCGGTTCTCATACATCCATTCTAATCATCTTATTCATTACCAAAGCGTTCATCCCGTGATTTCCGAATTCCGACTTCTGTTCTCTGACTTCTGTCTTCTATCTTTTCCTGACCTCCCACCGGGGCGTAGGCCCCTATGGGCCGGAGGCTGACTTCTTTACCCAGTTGAATAGGGCTCCCCCAGGGAAATTCAACCGGGGTGACTTCTGACCTCCCTGCCCAGTGAAATTCGTTTACGACAGCGGAGCGCATTTCACCGGGGTGACCACTGACCACTGACCCCTGACCACTGCTTTTATTCCTCGTCCTTTCCCCATTAACCTTCACCGAGCTTATATAGACAAAACGTTTAACGCCGGCATTCGCAGCCGCAACCGCAAGGCATTTAGTCCCCTCAACATTAACTTCCCTAAACGCAGCAAGCGGATCAGCAGCGCTCTCGCGCATGACATGCACCCTGGCAGCTAAGTGGACAATGCCCTCAATACCGGATAGAGCATCAGACCAATCAGTCTCAGGGCCGATATTCCCGACCATCGCTCCTTCAACCCCTGAAGGTAGAGCCGTCATTTGAGCTGCGCTCCTGACCGCTCCACGCACCTGGTATCCATCAGCAAGCAATTTATCACAGAGCGCTTTTCCGATAAAGCCATTGGCTCCGGTTACAAGAACATTCATTCCACATTTCCCATCCACAGATTACACAGATTACACAGATTAAATTCCAAAAATATTGAAACAATACTTAAAAAACACACCCCAATTCTCTATGAACTTCCAAGGCAGCGCCTATAATCTTATATGTTCTTTCATCCTTCATTTTTTAATCTGCGTAAATCTGCGCCTGCCCTGTTAAATCTGCTTTTTCTTTTATTTAACCGGGGTAGGTCCGGAAGATCGTACTGGGGTAATCTTTACCCTGTTGAATGTTCTTGTCTTTCCTATTCAACCGAGGCGAAGGCTATTCCTCCTGGGTGCGGATCAATAAAGCCAAATTAATACCTTTCTGGAAACAATAAAATACTTGACTTTT
>VMSQ01000211.1 GCA_013792055.1 Desulfobacteraceae bacterium | reverse complement strand
TGTTAGGTTCACTGTTCAAGGTTGACAAACTCGTAAAAAGTCGAAAAATACCATTTCCCGTCATTCCGGCGAAAGCCGGAATCCAGTATTTTCAGATAGTTGCAACTTCTATGGACTCCGGTTTTCACCGGAGTGACGACTTTTTACGAGTTCATCAAGGTTGGCCACTTTGTACTTTTCATCAACCGTGAACCGTGAACCCTGGAACTTTGAACCTGAGTACTTACTATATCTAAACTCAGACTGAACGTTGACTTTCTCTTGCTTGATTGTTATTATTTGAAGTTATGGAAACAGGAAACATTGTAGAATATATCGACCACCATAAAATTATGTGCGGGGTCATTCTTGAAGTCAAAAAACAGAGACTCCGGATTCTTACTGAAAATAATCGGGAAATCAAGCTGTCACTTAATCGGCTGTCACACAAATGCAACACGCACCTTAACCTTTCAATGGGTAAATACAAGCTTGTCGAGGCATTAAAGGAAATAGCCGGCAAACGTAACGCCCTGATCAACCATATAGATATAAAGGAGTTGTGGGAAATTCTGAGTTCAGAAAAAAAATGGATAGATCTTGCCACAATGACTGGATTCTGTTTCCCGGATGGTCCTACTTATGACCATGAATCCGCAGTTGTAAGGGCATTTTTTAAAAACAGATCATATTTTAAATTCAGCAGCGACCGTTTTTTCCCTTATTCGGAAGAGCAGGTAGAACAGATTTCCAACCAGCAGAAAGAAGCCGACCGAAAAAATCGTATTATAGACGAGGGTTCTGCCTGGCTAAAAAAAGTGCTCGATATCGAAAAACCTTACTTGCCTGATGATAAAATAGAATGCATAGATATTCTTAAATCCTGCTATCTCTTCCAAAAGGAAAGCCCGCACTACTCCATTGGCAAAGTAATTCTTAAAAAAGCAGGTATAGATAACATAGAAATAGTATTCCAGCTCCTTGTAAAGCTGGGTATCTGGGATAAAAATGAAAACATTGAATTATATAGATTGGAAATACCGACTGTTTTTCCTGACGAGGTCATGAAAAATGCAACAGAACTGGCGAGCGGGCATAAAAAAGATCTATCCAACTATAAAAACAGGCAGGACCTGACCGACCTCTCTGCGATTACGATAGACGGGCAATCAACTCTTGATTTTGATGATGCTATAAGCATTGAAGATAAGGGCGATCATTATAGACTTGGCGTTCATATCGCCGATGTCGGCTATTTTATTAAAAAAGAAGACATTATTGATCAGGAATCTGTCTCTCGAGGAAGCTCCATTTATATGCCTGATCAGAAAATTCCGATGTTGCCGTCAAGCATCGCTGAAAATCTATGCAGCCTCAGGAAAGGGGAACTGCGTCCATCCATCAGTATAATAATTAAATTAAGCAGATCGGCTGAAATAATCAATTACGAAATAGTGCCCAGCCTGGTCAAGGTTGATCGACAGCTAACCTATTATGATGTCAATACGCTAGCTAATGAAGACCACGAAATACTTATCCTTCACGATATAGCAAAAAAATTTCGGGAGAAAAGATTAAAGCAGGGCGCAATTCAAATATCTCTGCCCGATATCAACGTCTGGTTAGACAATGGCAAAGTAAATGTTACAAAAATAAACAGAGAAAGCCCTGGAAGAATGCTTGTTGCAGAAATAATGATTATGGCCAACTGGCTTATGGCGAAATTCCTTCTGGAACATGATATGCCGGCAATCTTCAGGTCTCAGGCTGAACCAAGGGAACGTCTCTACAGGAAAGAAGAAGGCACACTTTTTCAAAACTGGATGCAGCGAAAATCCTTGAGCCGTTTTATTTTGAGCCATGAAGCAGAGAATCACTCAGGCCTTGGATTAGAGGCCTATGTTACCGCCACTTCTCCGATACGTAAATATTTTGACGTGATTACACAGCGTCAGCTAAGGGGAATTCTCGGTTTAGAAGAGCCTTACACAAAGGAAGAAATAGAGAATATAATACAGCGCCTTGAACTGCCCATGAGTTATGTATCAAAAATCCAATACTATCGTCACAGATACTGGTTATTGAAATATCTTGAAGGGAAAATCAGAGAGGAACAAGAAGCTATCGTTCTCTCCAGGCGAAAAGAAAATTATCAGGTGCTGCTTACTGAATATATGATTGAATGTGACCTGCCTGTATCCAGCGGTATTAACTTAAAGCCCCAAGATCTTATCCACGTTACGATACAACACGTAAATGCAAGAAAAGACGTTATTTCCGTATTTGTGAGCTAACCCGCATTTTTTATGAACAACTCATAAAACAACGGTTCAAGGCTTAAGACTTTTTGGGCAGTTTGGAAAGTATATCCTTTCTTATTTTTGGAAACGGTTCGCTTGGATACGCAAAAACAAACCCCTGTCCAAAATCTATACCTATATCCAACAATGTTCTTAACTCGGCTTTGGTTTCAATTCCCTCAGCTATCACTTTTACGCCTGTTTCATGGCCGAATCCTTGCAGGGCCTTTACCAGTTGCTGTTTTATATTGTCCGTGTCGATGTCACGAATAAGGGACATATCAATTTTCAAAAAATCCGGTTTTAACTCGATTATGGATTGCAGAGTCGCATAACCCGCCCCTGCATCATCGATCGCTATTTTAAAACCTAAAGCTCGAAAGTATTCAAGGATACTTCTAAAGGCTGAAAAATCGATTATGGCCGATCGTTCTGTAATTTCCAGAACGATTTGATCCGGGGTTAATTTTGAATCAAGCAAGAGGGTAGAGGCTGCTATTTGTCTTAAGTCCGGATCATTTACCGACTCCGGCTCAACATTCAAAAAAAGCATGCGTTTCGGGGCTATATCACGCGCGGCAGCTAAGGCTTTTTTTCTACAGAGTCGGTCAAGTTCGATGATCAGGTTGCTTTGATAGGCTGCCTTGAACAGTTTATCAGGCCTTTCAAATTCCCCCTGGCCCGGTCCCCTGCTTAAGGCTTCATATCCCACGATCTTATATTCAGGAAGCTTTACTATGGGATGAAAAAGGGTATGGACTTCTTCCTCTTTGATTATCTTTTTAAGTGCAGCAAGCCTTTTTTTAGCATCTTTGTCTTTTTCAGATGCCGAATCCTGGAGGGCATCCTCCAGGACCGTGTAAATTTGGCGTTCGAAACGGATTTCCTTATCGTAATTCAGGATCGCACTTCCAACGTAGCAACCAAATTTTTTAAACAATGCATAATCAAGGGAATCGCGAATGGCATCGGTAATTTTTGAATTTATCCTTTTTTTAATCTTTAGGAGGTCTTCTTCTCTAAGTTCAGATTGCTTGCGAGGCGGCGAAAGGAGGATGGCAAAAGTGTTCCCGCTTATCATAAGCTGTGATATAATATCAGCACCTCTAAGCGCTCCTCCGACTAGTGAATTAAGGATATCAGCTACCATTGCCATTACCTTGTCGAAAATTTTAAAACCGTAAATCTCCTCAATTCTGCTGTATTTCACAACATCCACGCAAAGCAGGCCCACCTGGTTATTGTTTTGCAGTATTTCTTCGATATCCTTTAAAAGGAGAGGAATAGTCGGAAGACCTGTAACCCTGTCGTAGAGCAATTCCTCCAAATTCTTTTTTTCTTTTACGAGCTTGTTTAACTCAATCCATGATTTTAAAGTTGTAGAATCTTCTTTTTTCAATGCCGCCTCCTTTTTTCATATGAGATTTCAATTCCCGACATTTGAAGTCTAAAGAGCTTAAGGGGTAATAAGGGTATGCTTGAAAGACGGAATTTTTTCTTACAAACGATATGGTACATAGCTTCTGCAGTATCTGTTAGTGATTTTCGTGACATGGCTCTGTATTGAACAAATTAGACCATATGTCAACCCTTCCCCGGCATGGGATATATAATGTTTGCCTTACCATTTTACCCGTGTTATAATTTTCTATTTTGTTTTATTTATAAATATTTAAAATTATTAGAAAAAGTGAGCAAAAACATGAGTTTCGAAAATTTGGATTTAATTGACGAGTTATTACGGGCGGTTAAAGACCTTGGGTTTGTTGAACCCACGCCCATCCAGACAGATGCGATTCCTGAAATTATTGGAGGGGACAGGGATCTTGTAGGGCTTGCCCAGACCGGAACAGGTAAAACAGCAGCTTTTGGTTTACCTATGATCCAGTTAATTGATTTTAATATGACACATACTCAAGGGGTGGTGATTTGCCCCACCAGAGAACTCTGTTTGCAGATTTCCGATGATATTAAAAAATTATGCAAATATGTAAAAGGTGCAAAGGTTGCTGCCGTTTATGGCGGCGCCAGTATTGAAATTCAGAGAAATCAGATCAAAAAAGGTGCTCAGATTATTGTGGCAACACCAGGAAGATTGCTTGATCTTATTAATAGAAAAATAGCAAAGCTTTCTAAAGTCTCATATGTGGTTCTTGATGAAGCGGATGAAATGCTCAATATGGGATTTCAGGAAGATATAGATGCCATTCTTGAAAATACGCCGGCTCAGAAAAGAACCTGGCTGTTTTCCGCAACAATGCCCAATGAAGTTGCAAGAATTGCAAAAAGATATATGAAAAATCCAGTTGAGATAACCGTAGGGAAGAAAAATAGTGGCGCGGAAAATATTTTGCATGTGAATTATATAGTTAAAGAAAAAGACAGGTATCAGGCGTTAAAACGAATTATTGATTATTACCCTGATATTTATGGCCTTGTGTTTTGTCGCACGCGAAAAGATACACAGGAAATAGCAGAAAAACTGATCAAAGACAGCTATAATGCTGAAGCCCTTCATGGTGACCTTTCTCAGGCAGTACGAGATAACGTCATGAGCAAATTTAAAGCCAAATCCATTCAGATTCTTATTGCAACAGATGTTGCTGCCCGCGGGATAGATGTTCAGGATATAACCCATGTCATTAATTATAAACTCCCCGATGAGGCGGGAAACTATACTCACCGGAGCGGCAGAACAGCAAGAGCCGGCAAATCAGGAACATCCATAGTCATCATCAATTCCAAGGAAAAAAGCAAACTTCAGTTTATAGAAAGAAAAGCAGGTGTTAAATTTAATTATGCAAAAGTCCCGGAAGGATATGCAATTTGTGAGAAACAGCTCTATTCCATGATTAGCAAAATGGTAGAAGTTAAAGTGGATCAGAAAGAAATCGAGCGTTTCCTGCCGTTGGTCTATAACACACTAAACGATCTTACAAAAGAAGAGCTCATTCAAAAGTTCGTTTCAATTGAATTTAACCGCTTTATTAATTATTATAAAGATTCCAAAGACATAAATGTATCCCTGGAAAAAAAGGAAGATGCTCATCGTCCTGTAAAAAAAGATCAACAACAAAAAAATTTAGCGCCTGGAAGATCGAAACGGTTTTTCCTAAATGCAGGATCTATGGACAATTTACAAAAAAGCGTTGTGATAAGAACTCTATGCAGCAGAGCTGGAATCAGCTCTGAAAAGATTGGTCCAATAGAAATCATGAGGGAATTTTCTTTTTTTGAAGTTGAAACAAGCGTTGCGGCTAAAGTGTTAAAATCAATGGAAGGTGCGAAAATTGATGGTCGAAATATTCGGGTTCAATATGCCGAAACTAAGAAACCGCAAACCAAACAATCTAAAAAAAGTAAAAAGAGAAAAAATCTGCATATAGCTTGATTTAATAAAGATTAAATGCATCCTCCCAATGATCAGCGTAGAAAATATCACAAAAAGCTTCGGCAACCGAATACTCTTTGAAGGAGTCAGTTTTAAGATCAATCCTCGGGAGAGGATTGGGCTTGTAGGAAGGAATGGGCACGGAAAGACGACTCTATTCGGGCTCATGGCCGGTGAAGAATCAATGGACAATGGTGCTATTGTCATACCCCGGAATTACAGGATCGGTTATGTTCGCCAGAAGATAGAATTTACAGAAAAAACCGTGCTCAAAGAAGGGATGAGGGGCCTTCCTGAATCGGAATCGGATCATTGCTGGAAAGTTGAGAAGATCCTTACGGGTCTCGGTTTCTCTCAAGCCGACATGGAAAAAGACCCGCTGGAGTTTTCAGGCGGATATCAAGTTCGCCTGAATCTTGCAAAAGTGCTTGTATCTGAGCCAGACATGCTTCTGCTCGACGAGCCTACCAATTATCTTGACATTACATCCATACGCTGGGTTGAGCGCTTTCTGGTTAACTGGCCGCATGAAGTAATGCTCATCACCCATAATAGAAGCTTCATGGACAAGATCATCACCCATACGGTCGGCATCCACCGCAGGAAGGTGCGTAAGATCGCAGGAAACACAGGAAAGTACTATGCCCAGCTCGCCCAGGATGAGGAGATATACGAAAAGACCCGCTCAAACGACGAGCGGCGCAGGAAAGAAGTTGAGCAGTTCATAACAAGGTTCAGAGCCAAGGCGAGACTTGCGAACATGGTTCAGTCCAGGATTAAAACCCTTAAGAAAACAGAAAAGCTGGGAAAACTTGAGAAAATCAAGTCTCTTGATTTTTCCTTTAAAAGCAGCCCGTTTTCGGGAAAACATGTGATGACAGCCAGAGATCTGTCCTTTTCATACCAGCCTGACAAACCGCTTATAAGGAATTTTAACATTTCCATCGGGTCTGGTGAGCGGATCTGTATTGTGGGTAAAAACGGGAAAGGCAAAACAACTCTGCTTAAACTTCTTGCAGAAGCCATTACCCCTCAACAGGGTGAGGTTACATACAACCCCAGGATCACAAAAGGAGTTTTTGAGCAGACCAACATCAGAAGCCTGGTTGACACAAGAACTGTGGAAGAGGAGATGCTGAGTTCACATCCTGATGTTGACAGGCAGTCGGCCCGTAATATCTGCGGCGCCATGATGTTTGAAGGCGATGATGCTTTAAAGAAAATCAGTGTCCTTTCAGGGGGTGAAAAAAGCAGGGTGATGCTGGGCAAGCTTCTTGTAACACCGGTAAACCTTCTGCTTCTTGATGAACCGACCAACCACCTGGATATGGAATCGTGCGATGCGCTGCTGGCTGCAATCGACAGCTTTGACGGTGTTGTGATCATGGTTACCCACAACGAGATGTTTCTGCATGCCCTTGCCCAGCGCCTGATTGTTTTCCAGAATGACCGGATTGAGGTGTTTGCCGGAAGTTATGGAGATTTTCTTGAAAAAGTCGGATGGGAACATGAAAGTCCTGTACAAAAGCCCGAAGGGGAAGAAGCTGTTTTAAAATTGACCAAAAAAGAACTCAGACAAAAACGCTCAGAGATAGTCACAAAAAGGGGAAAAGTCCTCAAGCCGATAGAGAAAAGCATAGCAAAGGCGGAAAATGATATAGGAAGATTTGAAGATGAGCTTTCAGAGCTTAACCTGGCTATGCAGGAAGCATCTCAGAACCAGAATGCTAAAAAAATTGTCGAGCTTTCCCGGTCAATTCACAAATGCCAGTCTGAAATAGACCGTATCTTTGACGAGCTGGAAAAGCTCACAAACTTTCTGGAAGAAAAACAGGCTAAGTTCGAAAAGAAACTAGAAGAGTTTGAATAGAAGAAAAATTGAGACCTTTGAAAAATGTTCAATTTTGTTCAAGTTCAAGGAAGGAGAAAATTTTAAATGCAGGAATACATTGAGTATTTCGAGGCTTAAAATTTGAGTCTGACGCTGAAATTGGGCAAAAGGGGATGTTTTGCAAAGGTCTCACACAGGAAGGCTAACATATTGTTTTCATTCAAGCGAACCATCTATCCGCTTATCCTGCCGGTATTACTTATTGTCATCTCGGCCGTTACGCTGTGGAACTGGCCCAGCTTAATAAATAAAGCAAAGAATATCAGTGAGATAAAGGCATTTATGGTCATTTTGCCGTTGATGCCTTATATCATTTTTTCCGCCGTTGTTCTGATGGGATGGCGCTATAACAACGCCGGCTTGATATTGACATGCTTGACGCTAGCTCTGGCCTATTTTCTTTTCAGTCATTATGGTTCCCTGGCCCTTCAACAAAAATCAGCAGGCCTGTCGATTCTTGAAGCCGGTGCTTTTTTATTACCTGTTAACCTGGCCATTTTCAGTATGATGGCCAAACGGCGGATATTTACCACCTTCTTTGTTGTTTGTCTGCTGCTCCTTGGATTACAGATTGTGGCCGTGTTTTTGTTGTGCCGCTGGCCGAATTCAGCGCATTCACCCCTGTGGACCGGCATTCATAACATATTTCCTCAAATGGCCGACACGCTTTCACAGGTCTCAACCCGGCTGGGTTCATGGTTTCATGAAAGCGGACCGGCAGCCTTAAATCATATTTCACTGCCGGCTTTATTTGCTTTTAGCGGCACGCTTTTATTTCTGCTGATTCGTTTTCTGTTTACCCATGATGCCATCCAGGCCGGCTTTGCTGGTATACTGGTCGCGTCATTCCTGGGAATCAGCGACCTTCAAACGTTTCCAGCCGCCATAATCTATTTCTCAGCGGCCGGCCTGATCCTGATTATTACAACAATCGAGTCATCTTACTTTATGGCTTATGTTGATGAACTCACCGGGCTCCAGGGCCGCCGCAGCATGAATGAAACCCTGATAAACCTTGGGCATAAATATGCGATTGCCATGATAGATGTGGATCATTTTAAAAAGTTCAATGACACTTACGGCCACAAGACCGGCGATCAGGTTCTTAAAATGATCGCCGGCCAGTTGGATAAAATAACCGGCAGTGCCAAAACCTTTCGCTATGGTGGAGAAGAATTTGCTGCCATCTTTCCTGGAAAATCCGCGGAAGAGGCCTGGCGGCATTTAGAAAAATACAGGCAGGACATTGCCACAACTCCCTTTATTGTCAGGAGTAAACAGCGTCGCAAGGGCAACTCCAAAAGTCGCGGCAAGCTCAAAGCATTTGGCCAGAAGCAGGCCAGGGTCACGGTAAGCATCGGCGTTGCCGCTCCCGATAAGAAGTTAACAACGCCGGAAAAGGTGTTAAAGTCGGCTGACAAGATTCTGTACAAGGCCAAAAAATCCGGAAGAAACCGAGTTATGGTTTAGATGCACTAACTTGATTTATCACAATATTCCAAAATTACGTCTAAAAACTCTTGTCCGTATTTTTCCATTTTAGCTGGTCCGATTCCGTGTACCTGGAGAATTTCCGCCATGCTTTTTGGTACTAACGCTGCCATCTCTTTCAGTGTCCGGTTTGAGGTTACCAGAAACAAGGGGATTCCTGCTGCTTTCCCGAACTCTTCTCTTTTTTGACGCAATAGCTCATAGAGTTCCGGAGAAAAATCAGTGGCTACCTCTGCGGTGGTCTTGGCCGTTTTTTTGATTCCAGGCAGATTCAGAAATGCAGCCTCCTCTTTTTTCATCACCGCAATCCCTTTTTTACTCAGGGTTATAGTCGGGTAGAGATGGTCTCCCAGGCGAACAAAACATCCCTGCCGGTCTAACTGGTTAATAAGATCAAGGACATCTTCCTGGGTAAAACTGGACAGCAAGCCATAAGTGGAAAGTCGATTCATTCCCTGTGAGGTTATCCATTTTCTTGAGGCACCGGTAAGAACCTGGGCAACACGTGCCCTGCCGAACCGGCCCTGCATGCGCGCCACGCAGCTCAATATTTTAAGGATTGTGATTTCCTCTTCTTTTTTGTTCGTATCGGTCCTTTTCAGCTTTCTTTGAATGCAGTTGTCGCACGAACCGCACTGGTCTGTTGCGCTGTCGTCTCCGAAATAGGATAGAAGAAAATCCCATCTGCACCCTCCAAAATGCCCGTAAGCTACAACCTCTTTGAGCTTTTCCAGATCATTCTGTTTTCTTTTCTCAAGGCTCTCAAAGTCTATTTTCAGCTCCTCAAAACTCGCCTGTGGGCGAACTATCCTTAGATCGCGACCGGCGGTCGGGGGTATATATGTAATCAATCCGTCTGCTGAAAGCAGTCTAAGCCCTCTAAGAAGTGCGGGTTTTTCGAGACCGGCGGTCTTGGCCAGGGCGTCAATTGAAACTTTTTTTCCTTTAGATCCTGCAATTTTTGCCACGGCATCAAATATCTTTTTTTGAACAGGCCCTCTTGGTTTTTCTGTGCCGGCCGCAACAAAACAAAGCCGCCTCCCCGAATACAGCCTTTCCAGAAAACCGGCCTGTTCCAGCATTTTTATGATGATCCCTGCCTGTCCGTCGCTCTGGACGGAGCTGGTCATTTCAGAAATTTCATTATTTCCAACGCTCAGATAATCCCTCCCATCTTTCTTTAAGAACTCAAAGACATCATGGACTGCTTCCTGCGAAGGGTAGTTCATGTCAATAAAGAATTCCTGGATATAGTTATCCCCCATAGAAAAAAGGAGCGTGCATATTGATTTTTTTCCATCTCTTCCCGCTCTTCCAATCTCCTGATAATAAGATTCTATAGAACCGGGAAACTGGTAATGGATGACCTGGCGTATGTCTAATTTATCAATTCCCATCCCAAAGGCATTGGTTGCCACAATTATTTCAGCGCGTCCTGTCATGAATCGTTCCTGCACACGATTTCGTGCTTCATCGTCCATACCGGCATGGTATCCTGATACAGGATGCCCTTGATCTTTCAACAGGAGTACTACCTCATCCACGCCCTTTCTCGTGGCGCAATATACAATTGCAGGAAGCTTTTCTTCCGAAAGGGCGGACGCAAGAAAGTCCTCCTTCTCCTTTTTATTTGCGCAGTGAAGCTCTCTCAACTGCAGGTTGTTTCGATAAAATCCTGTTACAAACTGTCGGCAATTCTTAAGATGAAGGGAAGAAATAATATCGGATATGACCGTTTCAGTGGCAGTAGCGGTGGCCGCAAGGACCTGATATGGCCCTATACGTTCCATGATTCTTCCCAGCCGCAGGTAATCGGGGCGAAAGTCGTGTCCCCACTGGGAGATACAATGGGCTTCATCTATCGCCACAAAACTGATCCTGGAGCTGGAAAGGGTATGCAGAAACTCCTTCTGGCGAAACCGTTCCGGAGCGACATACAAAAGCTTTAACTCTCCTGCTTCAAGCCTTTTAAGTACCTGTCTTTGTTCCGCCAGGGAAAGGGTGGAATTGATAAATGATGCGGCAATTCCTCTTTTTAGAAGGACATCCACCTGGTCCTTCATCAAGGCGATAAGGGGAGAAACCACAAGAGTCGTTCCATCACGGATTAAGGCAGGAAGCTGGTAGCACAGAGATTTTCCCCCTCCGGTCGGCATAACCACCAGGGCATCTCTCCCCTCCAGCACCGCTCTGACCACT
>VMSQ01000096.1 GCA_013792055.1 Desulfobacteraceae bacterium | reverse complement strand
ATAAGGGCTCCAGGCATAGCGGGCAGGCCCGCCTGCCATAGCTCATAGAAGTTCTGATAAGGATAGTGGATTTACTGAGCAATATAGTTGGATGGGATTCAATAAGGGCTCCAGGCATAGCGGGCAGGTTAACCCCAGTTAAATAAAAAGAAAAAACATTTAACGGGGCAGGCACGGATGGGAAATAATCCTGCTCTTAACTCCGAAGTTGACATAAATATCGTGAACAGGTACGATAAGAGAAATTTATCGGGAGGTATAAATGGAGATTCACGAACTGGTTATTGAAATGAAATTACTCGAACGCCGGTTGACCCTTTACGAAGAGAAATATGGCATTCTGAGCGAAGATTTATATGCCGCTCTTATGGCGGGCAAGTTGTCACGCTATGATGATTATGACGAAAGCCGTGCTGACTTCAGCCGTTGGAAGGGAATTTACGAAACATGGCTAAGGCGCAAAGAAGTGTACACCAAACAAATCCAGCAACGAGACCTATCTGAAACTTTGCGTGTTCAGCCAGCCTACTAATAATGGCCGATAATTCACTCAAGTCACTTGCTAATTACAGCCGGTTTGTTGCAGATCTGCTGGACCGCCCTTCTGTAATACGTTCCACAGTGATGGTTTGGTCAGACAGCTCATACACAGGAACTGCCGAAGGAGAAGTTTTGTTCTCAAACGGTTTTTCTTTGCGCATGAGAGAAGAACTCGATTTTGAGACGGGATTAATCACGTCGTATGGATACGAAGTTTATCAGCGTGGGGAACGATTGTATTGGTATGATGATTTTCCGCATCCCAACGACCAAACTTTGGCTTCGACATTCCCGCACCATAAGCATGTGCCACCCAACATCAAACACAACCGTGTTCCCGCACGTGAGATAAGCTTTAGCCGCCCCAATCTTTCTGAGCTTGTTCGTGAGGTTGAGGGACTTGTAAAGGCTTAAGGGAATCTGAGCAGGAAAAATGGATCTATGAAAACCAATCAAAGCTGCCGGTTCCATTTATTGTCGCAATTGGCGCTGTTTTTGACTTTTATGCAGGCACTAAGAAACGATCTTCTGATTTTTGGATAAAAACAGGTAAAGAACCAAGAAGGCTTTGGGAGAGAAATCTTAAATCTACGCCGATCTTTTTGTGGTGGATAATAAAAGAAAAGATCAAACAAGTCAGGGGGAATATTTCAGACACGGAAGCTGAAGGCTGAGATCAGAAGAACCGGTTTTTCCATGTTGGGTTTATGCCAGAGTTTTTGTAACACACAGTGAGACCTTTGCAAAACGCCCCCTTTTGACCAATTAGCGCTAAAGCTTCACTTCGTGTCAGCGTCAGACTCAAATTTTAAGCCTCGAAATACTCAATGTATTCCTGCATTTGCACGAAGTGAAGCTTTAGCGCTATATTTTCGCCTTCCTTGAACTTGAACAAAATTGAACATTTTTCAAAGGTCTCACAGTCCAACGATGGGTTGACAACCCAGTAACATTTCTATATTTTTAAAAAATTATTAATCTTTGGATGTAGCTGTTACAGAGAATTAATAGATGATCAAACAATTTAAGCACAAAGGTTTAGAGAGATTCTTTACGAAGGGCATCAAGGCAGGAATTCAACCTAAACATGCTGAACGTTTGCGTTTAATCTTAGGTAGACTAAATGCATCAACCTGTCCCAAAGATATGAGTCTCCCTGGTTTGAACCTTCATGAATTGAGCGGTAATCGTAAGAGCATCTGGTCGGTCAAGGTAAGCGGTAACTGGCGCATAACATTTAAATTTGTTGGTGAACATGCCGAGTTGGTAGATTACGAGGACTACCACTGAGGAAAAAAATAATATTGAGAGGTAATATAATGTTGATGCATAATCCCCCACATCCTGGAGAAATTCTTAAAAAATTGTGCCTTGAGCCTTTGAACTTGACTATTACTGATGCAGCAAAGGCATTAGGTGTCAGCCGAAAAACTCTATCCAGCATCTTGAACGGTCGTATCCGTATTAGTCCCGAGATGGCTGTACGGCTATCTATTGCTTTTGATACCACAGCGCAAAGCTGGATGAATCAGCAAGCACAATATGATTTATGGCAAGCAGAGCAACATCGTAGCGAATTGAATGTAACTCGTTTATCAACCGCAAGTATATAGACGTCTGTCAGGAATTGATTTTTTTTAAAACTACCCCCTACCCATTTCCGCTCAAGGCACTTTTGGTCCGCAGATTACGCAGATTACACAGATGAAAGAATTGAAAAAAGAAAAATATTAGACACGGAAGCTGAAGGCTGAAGGCTAAAGGTAGGAGGAATCAAGGCACGAGCGGGCAGGCCCGCCTGCCATAGCTCATAGAAGTTCTGATAAGGATACTGGATTTACTGAGCAATATAGTTGGATGGGATTCGATAAGGGCTCCAGGCATAGCGGGCAGGTTAACCCCAGTTAAATAAAAAGAAAAAACATTTAACGGGGCAGGCGCGGATGGGAAATAATCCTGCTCTTAACTCCGAAGTTGACATAAATATCGTGAACAGGTACGATAAGAGAAATTTGTCGGGAGGTATTTGCCATGATTCCAATGGATCGAATTGAGATTAATCCAAGAGTTTGCAATGGGAGGCCTGTGATTAAAGGAACCCGTATTCCTGTCTCTGTTATTTTGGAACAGATAGCAGAGGGTGAATCCTGGGATACTTTGCTGGCCGGTTATCCGGAATTGAAGAAGGAAGACATCCAGGCGGCTTTGCTTTATGCCAGGGCATCGCTTGATCACACAGAGATCAGAGCAGCCTATGCCTGAACGCTTTAAGCTTTATCTGGATCAAATGTTTCAACTGGATGTAGCTCACGCTTTGCGTGGTGAAGGTTACGATGTTATGCGTGCGTCAGAAGTCGGCCAGGCCCGAGCAGATGACCATCAGATATTGCAAAAAGCGATTGCAGAAAAACGAATTCTTGTTACTCTTGATGAACATTTTGGCGATTGGGTAATCCTCCCGCTTAGTAAACATCCAGGTGTAATTCGACTGAAGATCAATCCCACCACATCCGAAAATGTTATAAAGCTTCTCCTGCCGTTTTTATGCCTTTATTCTTCAGGGCAATTTAAAAATCATCTTGTTATAGTCTCACCAAAGCGTTCAAAATGGGTTCGTACGGCATAAGTGGACAATAAGAGACCTTTGAATAACTGCCATTTTTCCGTGATGCGGCGTCAGGCTTCAAATTTTAATCCTCGAAATACTCAATGTATTCCTCCGGTTAAAATTTTTGCCTTCCTTGCCTGACAAAAAAATGTCGCGTTCTGCAAAGGT
>VMSQ01000264.1 GCA_013792055.1 Desulfobacteraceae bacterium | reverse complement strand
CAGCCTTGAACTGAAATGGATCCGCAGATTACGCAGATTTCACAGATTAAATTCCAAAAATATTGAAACAATACTTAAAAAACACACCCCAATTCCTCATACATAGTAAAACGTTGTATCCATTATTCAATAGACACTTTCTTATTCTTTCTACGTAATCCTCCAGAGGCGGACAAGTCTGCTGATATATGTTCTTTCCCGCCCTTAACAATCTGCGTTAATCTGCGTAATCTGCGGATTGTTCTTTCATCCTTCATTTTTTTAATCTGCGTTAATCTGCGTAATCTGCGGATCAGATTTTACAGATTATAAACGAATCTCTTATATTCAAGAGATTTTGAACCGAAGTTGATTAAGAGACCGACTTTCAGTCCAGTGGCCTTAAGGTAGTTAATGAGTTGAGCTTCCTCAATTCCTGATAAACTGGAGATCGCTTTTATTTCAAGAATGATTTTGCCATAGCAGATAAAATCAGCTTGATAAGTTTTATCCAGCGGCTTTCCTTTGTATGCTATTTGGATGATCGGCTGGGGCTTGAATGGTATTGCCTGATAAGCAAACTCCTTTCCAATCGCCTCTTGGTATACAGCCTCAAGGAACCCGCAGCCCAGTTCCTTATGCACTTCCAAGGCAGCGCCTATAATTTTGTACGTCCTTTGATCTGCCATAACATTATATCATTTTCTGTGTAATCTGCGTAATCTGCGGATTTATTCTTTTATATACTTCCATAGTCTGTTTAACCACCATCTCTTCAGATAATTCAGCCTCGACAATTTTGCGTCCATATGCCCCCATCTTTGCCCTGAGTTCTGGATTCTCGATCAGTATATTAAGAGCCTCAGCCAAAGATTTTGAGTCACGCGGAGGAATTAAAAACCCGTTTTTATTATTGCGAACAATCTCTCTACAGCCAGGAACATCGGTAGCTACAATGGCGCGACCGCAGGATGCAGCTTCAAGCAATACCTTCGGTAGGCCTTCTCTGTATGATGGCAAAACCACAATATTGGATTGCGCAAATACTTCCGGCATATCTGCTCTATGCCCCCACCACTCAACAATACTTTCAGAATGCCAGCGGCGTAAAGTTTCCTCCGGGATAGATGCCGGATTTTCCGGATCTGGATTCCCCACCAAAATCATGCGACACTTAACTCCATTCTTTCTGAGTATTTTTGTTGCTTCAACAAACTCTCCAACGCCCTTATCCCAGAGCATGCGAGATGCCAATACGATAGTTGGGATGCCTGCCGGTTCAGGAATATTAATAAAATGCGATATGTCAACGCCAGAACCCCTGATCAGGACTGCATTTTTATTCTTAATAACTCCCATATCAATAAATAATTTCAAATCTTCAGGGTTTTGAAATATCCAGATTGTGTTTCTCATCGAAAATGCTAAACGATACGCAAAAACAAGAAAATGTCTTAATATTGATGCCTTCCATCCCTTGGCTATAAATATAAAACCAAGACCTGTAAGGGCATTAACAACAACTGAAACGTTGGCAATTCTTGCCGCCCAAGATCCATACAAAACAGGTTTAGTAGCAACATGATGCACTATATCAGGTTTTTCTCTGCGATAAATCTTTGCTATTTCTAAAATACTGCAAAATTCTCTAAATATATTTTTACTTCTTCTTACCAAACGAATTGGGATTAATTTAAAGCCCTCATCTTCAATACGCTTTTTATGCTGATTTACTCTTGTTGCAATAAAGACTTCAAAACCGGCATCTCTTGCCGCTCGTGCAAGAGGTAGGCGATGGGACCAAAAAACCCAGTCTTCAGTTATAAAAAATAAAAGCCGGGGTTTCACGGGTTGTTCCGCTCCTTCCACCCCTGAAACATCAAAACATCCCATAGATGATACGCCCAATTTCTTTTACCTGACAAATGTTCTCTCCATTTTTTTCGGATCGGTTGAGGATCAAAAAAACCCTCCTGCCTTAGTCTCGACTCATTAAGTAACGCCTCTGCCCAATCACGCAGAGCCCCCCGCAGCCATGAGTCTATAGGGATACCGAAACCGCTCTTGGGCCGCTCTATCATCTTCTGGGGCACATATTTGTAAAGTACCTGCCGCAATATGTGTTTCCCTTGTCCGTTTCTGATCTTCATATTAAGCGGCAAGCGCCAGGCAAACTCCACCACCCGATGATCAAGAAATGGCACGCGTGCTTCCAGACTTACCCCCATACTGGCCCGGTCCACCTTGACTAAAATGTCATCAGGCAGATAGCTTACTGTATCCAGATAAATCATGAGCTGCGTAAAATCTGACAAATCCGCCCACTGGTTGTGATCCGTGAGCACGGTGGGTGGCTCGGTTGCGCCTAAGACCACGGAAGTCGGTAATTTCCAATGGGAAGCGAGCCCATAGTACATTGCTTCCGGATGATCAACAGCCATGATTTCAGCCAGTTTGTGCAACTTGTCACCCGGATTGGACTGTTTAATTTTTTCCGGCAACAAAGGATCAAGCGCATAAAACAAAACCTTCCACGTCTGCGGCGATAGAACTGTCAGCCCTTTGGCCAATACATTCCTTAGCCCTTTTGGTATCCACCCCATCTTCCTCCATATACTTTGACCCCAGTAATAACGGTTATAACCACCAAAAAGCTCATCCCCGCCATCACCTGATAGACTAACCGTCACATGCTGCTTGGCCAATTGCGAAACCAGAAAGGTCGGAATTTGGGAAGAATCGGAAAAGGGTTCATCATAAAGCGTTGGGAGCATGGGGATCACAGCCATCGCATCTTCAGGATTCACATAAAGTTCTGTATGTTCGGTACCCAGGTGCCGGGCCACCGCCTTGGCATGTTCAGCCTCGTTATAGCCTTGCTCATTGAATCCGATCGTAAACGTCTTAACCGGCCGCTCACTCTGCGCCTGCATCAACGCTACCACAGTTGAAGAATCTACCCCGCCGGACAAAAAAGCACCCAATGGAACATCGGCAACCATCTGCTGCCGAACAGCATCTCGGAGCAAATTCTCCAGATGCTGTACCGCTTCAGTTTCGGGTTTAGAAAATTGGTCGGCGATTCCGGCCTCCGCTACGTTCTTGGCAGACCAATATATGCGAGAAGTAAGCGGTGAACTGAAGCGTAAACTTCCTTTCTTCTCGATTTCTTCACTGCTCAGGCCGACGATTGTGCCTGGTAATACCTTGTAAATACCCCTATAAATCGTATAGGGTGCCGGAATGTAGTTGTGGCGTAAATACAAGGCTAAGGCATCGCGATTGATCTCATTCTTGAAGTTGGGATGGACACGCAGGGCCTTTAATTCCGAACCAAACAAAAAGGTCTTGTCCATCCAGCCGTAATAGATCGGCTTTTCCCCCAGACGGTCGCGTACCAGATAAAGCGTCCGTTCCTGCCGGTCCCACAAAGCAAACGCAAACATTCCGACAAAATATTTGACGGCCGCTTCCAATCCATATTGGCTAATACACGCCAACATTACCTCTGTATCTGAACGACCATGAAAAGTATGGCCTATTTTCTCCAACTCTCGGCGTAAGGCTTTGTGGTTATAAATTTCTCCATTGAACGAAATTACATACCGCCCACAGTGAGAGACCATGGGCTGGTGACCCGTAGGAGATAAATCAAGGATTGCCAGGCGGGCATGTCCCAAAGTTAGACCAGCAGATTCATCAGCCCAGATACCAGAGTGGTCCGGACCGCGGTGGTAAAGCGTTTTGACCATGCGGCGAACAATAGTTTCGCCATTGCCTGTCTCACAGCTCAAAATTCCTGCTATGCCGCACATCAGTTTTTTTTGTATCCGACAGCACACCAATAGGGTACAGTATCGCTGAAAACAATTCTCTCCAGGTCGGAATCCTCCATCATTTCCTGTATCTGGGCTGCTGTAAATCTTTTCTCAAGCCTTGTACCAAAGCGATCGAGAGCATCTGTCCTCATGGTGTAAAAACTGCGACGACGATACGCTGATAAAGGGAAAGCCTCTACATTAAGACCAACAATCTCCAGTAACAGCGAAAACCGTGCGAAAGGGTAGTAAATGAGCACCGCAATCACCTGACTTAAGGCGTATCTGAGCGGATATGGAAACCTGGAAATAAGCTTCCGAAGAAAATCGCTCGCACGCCAAAGCACTCGAAACCATGCTGGGCGATTATCAAAAGCATAGTAGATATAAAGAAGAAAGGGAGCTCCTGCCTTAAGCTTGCTCACACACGATTTAATTCCAGCAGTGGTGTCAGGTATATGATGAAAGACGCCCAGGGAGTACCAAAAATCCATCGAGTTTTCCGGCAAGGGAATATCGGCGACCGAAGCCACGTGAAATTCACAGTTAGCGAATTCTTTAAGATTCCTCTTTGCGACCGCCAAGGCTGCCTCGCTGGCATCAATACAATGGATGCGACAAACTTTTGGGGCCACACACTTAGCCCAACGTCCGCTTCCGCAGCCAAGGTCAAACCCAACAGCATCTTTCGGTAGAGAATTCCACGGAAATACCTTAAAGTATTGATTGAAGGATTCTTGTAATTCCTGGGGGGGCAATAAAGCTTGATTAAAGCGGCTCCACTCGTCGCCGAACCCTTTAACCGTTTCAAGATCGATATTATTTTTCATTTTGCCCGCAGCTCCTTAATTTGTTTGAACGCAGAGGTGCCAGATAGTCTGCGTCTGCTCAGGTATAACAATAATCCAAGCAATATCGGCAAGATTTGCAATTTGTAACGCACCACAGTTCCCAGGTTGTGAGAGAGAAACCCATATACAGTCGCCCACGTGAGTACTAACAAAATAGCCCATATCACCATCGGTTCCTGCAACTCTCGCCAACGAGTTCGCTTTACCGCCGTCCACAATAACATAAGCAACGCCACATTTTCAATGCTGGCCAATAGTCCAAAAGGACTAAGTATCTCCCCAGGCAGAGGACGGAACAATGCAGTAAATATACCCAAGGGCACATAAGCTACCACATCACCGATGCTGGCAAATCGTACACTTCCAATTTGCGAACCACCCCTTCTGAAACCTATCGCGAAACTATCCACTTTTTTCACCAGGTTTCCAATGGTTTCAATTCCCATCCAGTCAACAACTTGATGCAGGCTAAACCAAAGCACAAAACATGCCAACACCATGAACGCCATCTTCACCACCCTATTGCTTCCTGATAGCAAGAGGACGATCACCGATGGCATCAAAAAAATCGGCACCAACCAAATTCGGAGAAACATTATTGTCGTAACCCCTAACATCAGCACCAATATATAACGCATCTGTTTAAGTCGGTACCATCCTGCAAACCCGTAAATGTAAAGGGCTATGCCTAATAAGACAACAGGTTCTTTGCCTATTGTTGAAGACATAAATAAAATGGAAGGGAAAAGGGCCAAGGCATAAAAAACGTGCTTGACTTCACGCTGGAGAAAGATGACCGCTGCGCGATAGAAAAGATACACAGCTACTAATCCAATCATGGCAAAGCTGAGCTTCAACGCATGAAAGGATTCGGGCAGCACCTGGTGGTGCAGCCAAATTAGGCTCATCATGTTCTTGTAGCTGCCCCACAGCTTTATACCTTCCCATACATAATCACTTTGCCTGGGCCCATCAAAATACAAATATGTATCCATGGCTGAGTAATGAGACTCATAAATCAACATGAAGCCCAGAACCATAAGGATTTTTGCAAACCATACCCACAACAAATCTTTCTTATCCCTGAATGGTACCGGCCAGGCCAGGATGCTCATGCCTAAGACAATAGCCCAAACAACCGCAGCAACATAGTCAGTTGCCAGGTCATCCTGAGGGATGTTATGCCCCAGGACTACGACCATGTCCAAAAAACCAGGCACAACCAACCCAATACTCACGCCAGCTATTACAAATGCAAAAAAACTATATAAATTTATTTTGTTTTTGATTAACAATTCTTTATACATCATAAAAAATTATTTTTTTCATCCCCTTGCCACTTTTCCAAATTTGGCCAAAACTCCGCATACATAAACGTGGGGGAAAAATGAAGCAAGATACAACAAAAAAGAGTTAAAATTTTTAAACTTAAAATGAGACAAACAGTCCCTGGCTTCTTTTGCTCTTTTATTTTTCCATAGATATGATGCTCTCCAGTAATATATCTGTGTTTTCAGTAAATTAGAATATTTAGCAAGAAAATCCGGCCATAATTTACAATACTTTTCTAACAAAATAATGTGTTCCCTATGGAACAAATTTCCCTGGGTTGATGTGCAGCTCGATTTATGAACTCTGTATTTCGCCAAAGCGTCTCGGCACATATCAAGCTTCCATGAATACCCAATTCTTATAAAAAGATCTAGGTCTTCAATTAAATTAAAAGATTGATCAAACCACTCGATTTCTTGATCCAATGCAGTTTTTCTTATAATCACTGATGGTATGGACAAAAAATAGTTCTTTAATAGCTGAGGGAAACACATACCTCGACAAAATGTAAATCTATCAGAAAGACGAAATTTGTCGTTATAGCTATTAAAAATTATAACATCACTATATACCAGCCCCACATGAGGATCATTAAACAAAGGCACCTGCTTTTCCAGCTTCTCCGGCATCCACAGATCATCACCATCCAAGAAGGCGATAAATTCACCCTTTGCCTGTTCCAGAGCCTTATTCCTTGCAGCACCGAGAGGAATGGTTTCTTCACCCCTGAAATAACGCAATCGCTTATCATATTTTTTTGCAATTTCAGCGCTGCTGTCTGTTGAGGCGTTATCCCAAAAAATTATTTCCCAGTTTCTGTATGTTTGTGCGTAAACTGAATCAATAGCCTCTTTGAGATACTTTTCGCAGTTGAGGCAATTCATGATAACGCTTACCAAAGGTCTGATTGCTGAATTTTTTGATTGCTGCGCTGTCATACTGTCAGCCCATATATTTTTCTCTCTATTGTACTGTTTACGATAATGCCCATGGCAGTCCTTTTGCACAAGCCTTGGATGAATATTCCTCTATTTGACTGTCAGTCAGGCTAAGCATATGATCTTTTCCATGTCCATAATAAGTTCGGTACCATTCCATTGTCATGGCAGCAGTTTCTTCAAAAGAAAGGATTGCTTTCCAATTAAGTAGATTTAATGCCTTGTCGCAACACAATTTTAGAAGAGTTGATTCTTTTTGGTTGGTTGCATCAGCTCGACCGACCTTCCAATCAGCGCCCAGCCAATGCTTGGCCATGCTCGAGATGAGTTGCTCCACCGATTTGTTTACTGAAGCATCAGGTCCAAAATTAAATGCCTGGCCTGCTGCCGCTGTGTCCTTTTTCAACAATTTAGCCCCTATCCACAAATATGCACTTAAGGGTTCCAGGACATGCTGCCAGGGACGTGTAGCATTGGGCCTGCGAATAACAACTGATTTTTCTTGTGACCATGCCCTTACCGCATCCGGAACAACTCTGTCCTCGGCCCAATCGCCTCCGCCTATCACATTTCCGGCGCGAGCGCTCGCCACTCTCGCCCCCTCCTGAAAAAAAGAATTAATATAAGAATAAATTATGAGTTCCGCACATCCTTTAGAGGCGCTGTAAGGGTCTTTACCGCCAAGAATATCGTTTTCCCGGTATCCCCATGTCCAATCCAAATTACGGTAACATTTATCACTGGTTATTATTACCCCTGCCTGTACAGATGGGCATTGGCGCATACATTCCAGAACATTCAAGGTCCCTAATGCATTGGTCTCAAATGTTGTTACTGGATCATTATATGATCTGCGAACCAGGGATTGAGCAGCAAGATGAAAAACAATATCAGGCTGAAATTCACGTAAAGAAAGCAACAGTTGGTTACGGTTGCAGATATTTCCTTCAATGTGTTGCATCTTGTCTTTTAGGCCAAGGATTTCAAAATTTGAAGGATTCGTCGGAATATTCATTGAAAACCCACAGACTTCCGCTCCCAATTTCAGTAACCATGTACACAACCATGATCCCTTAAATCCGGTGTGGCCGGTTACAAAAACCTTTTTTCTCTCATATACATCATCAAACATCGAATACCTACCTATAAGAGTTGTGAAGGAATTCCTTTACACTTTCACACACATACTCCACATCCCCATCACTGATTCCTGGATGCAACGGCAATGTTAATAACTCTTCATATAATTTTTCGGTCACAGGCAAACTAACCCTGCCATATCCATAATAACTGAGCAAATGGTTCGGTTTGTAATGGATGCCCGTGCCTATGTTTCGTTCTTCAAGAAAAGCCCGCAAGGCATCTCTTTTAGCATTAAGCACCCTGATGGGCTGGATATGGGGAACGATCGCGTTTAGATCAGTATCAAAAAATCGAATGCCAACGCATTTATCTAAAATCTCACGATACTTTCGCGCAAGCGCCTGACGTCTTGGCGCGAACTCGCCGGCGAATCTTTTAAGCTGCACACGTCCAATAGCAGCCATTATATTACTCATATGATAGCGATAGCCCTGATTGTGCACATCAAACTCCCAGCTCCGCTGACCTGAATACCTTTTTTCTGTATCTTTTTCTACTCCAAGAAGCCGGGCATTTCGTACATACTGAGCCACTTCCTGATCCGCGGTTACCACGGCTCCGCCTTCACCGCTTGTAATATTTTTGATCCCGTCGAAACTAAAACAGACAATATCTCCAAATGAACCAATTTTTCGGCCCTTATAAGTACAGCCAAAGGCATGGGCCGCGTCCTCAATCACACGCAGACCGTATTTCCGAGCAAAATCGTAAATAGAGTCAAGATCACCAGGGTTGCTGGCATAATGGACAGGCATAACTATTTTTGTTGAAGAGGTGTATCTTTTTTCAGCGTCTTGTAGATTAATAGTAACATTTTGCGGAAATATCTCACATGCTATCGGTATTGCTCCTGCTGCACTTATTGCCTGGAATGTAGCCAGGTAGGTCAGTGATTGCGAGAGGACTTCATCTCCAGGTGCTGTCACAGCTTCAACCGCCAAATGTAGAGCTGCGGTTCCGGAATTAACGCAGATGACCCATTCTATTGGTACACCAAGAAATTCTGCAATTTCTTTTTCAAAAAGCTGAACTTCTCGCCCCATACCAAGATAGCCGTCTTCTATAATGACCCGAGACACTGCTTCTGCCTCTGCCTGACCAACTATGGAACGGGAAAGGCGGATTATTCTCATAATTTTATAAATCTCTTCTTAATTCCTTAAAGTAATAAACTATTAAAATCTGGAAATATCTGATTAATTCAAACCTCTCTCTAACCTGTACAATTATAAGCATTTCTAAACTCTTCAAGCAATCTACTATAGCACTCGAACTGATGTTTAGCTGCTCCTCCTATATTTCCCTTGAGAAGGTAACGAATTCCAGCTCTCCTGGCACATTCACCATCCCTGTCATCCCTATCTCCAATGAGGATACAGCATTCCATAGGAGCACCAATCTGATTTATTACATGTAGCAAACCCTTAGGACTCGGCTTAAACACATCTATCTGCTTTTCCGTAGAGCAAAATGTCAGCATTTTCGGCAGGCCAAGGGCCTTTATT
>VMSQ01000121.1 GCA_013792055.1 Desulfobacteraceae bacterium | reverse complement strand
TTTTCTTCACCTAAAAATGTTCGTTTAAATTGCACCATCCCTGCGTTGGTGAACAACAGGGTCGGATCGTCTTGAGGCACAAGGGATGAGCTTCTAACTATCTTGTGGTTATGCTTTTCAAAATATTCAATGAATTGTCTGCGAATTTCGTTGCCGGTCATTTTCATAAGTCACTGGTCACTGGTAAATTGTATATTGTATATTGAAAATTGAAAATTGAAGGAATTCCGTTTTGAATTGAATATTGTATATTGAAAATTGAAAATTGAAGGAATTCCGTTAATTTTATATGAATTAATGGAGCGAAGCGATTCCACAAATATACAATATACAATATTCAATTTTCAATTTCTTTGGTCTTCAATTCTTGTTTATGGGAAAGCTCCAGTTTTTCTCTAACTTTTTCCAAAGCTGCCTTATAAATCTCCGGGTTTTCCTTCAGGAATTTTTTTACACTTTCACGCCCCTGTCCTATCCTTTCTCCATCATATGAATACCATGAACCGCTTTTATCAATTACTTCCGTCTCAACTCCCATGTCAAGAAGGTCACCTGTTTGAGATATCCCTTCACCATACATTATATCGAATTCCGCTTCCTTAAAAGGGGGAGCCATCTTGTTTTTGACAACACGTGCTCTGGTTCGGTTTCCTACAATTTCCTGTCCATCTTTGATGGCGGCTAATCGTCGGATATCTATCCTGACCGACGAGTAAAACTTGAGAGCATTGCCTCCTGTAGTTGTCTCCGGATTTCCAAAAACAACTCCTATTTTCATTCTTATCTGGTTAATGAAAATTAATGCAGTCATGGTTTTGCTTATTGAGCCGGTAAGCTTTCTTAATGCCTGCGACATGAGTCTTGCCTGGAGCCCCATGTGCGAGTCGCCCATTTCGCCTTCTATTTCCGCCCTTGGAACAAGTGCTGCAACTGAATCTATGACTATTATATCTATTGCTCCGCTTCTTACAAGCATGTCTGTGATTTCAAGGGCCTGCTCGCCCGTATCAGGCTGGGCAACTAAAAGTTCATCGCAATTCACACCGAGTTTTCTTGCATAATTGGTATCAAGCGCATGTTCAGCATCTATAAAAGCCGCAATGCCGCCCTGTTTCTGAGCGGCTGCAACAGCGTGAAGTGCAAGTGTTGTTTTGCCGGATGACTCAGGGCCATAAATCTCAATAACTCTACCCCTTGGCAGTCCGCCTACGCCCAGTGCTTTGTCGAGTGCGATTGAACCCGAAGGTATTGTAGGGACATCTATTATTGCCCTGCTGCCCAGCTTCATAATAGCGCCTTTGCCAAACTGACGTTCAATCTGGACAATGGCAGATTCGGCTGCTTTTTGCTTATCAGGTGAAGTATTCATAATATCCTCCTCTTTAATACCTGAACGGAAACTCATGTTCAGGCAAAATACGAATATCGAAATCCGAAAGTCGAAACAAATCCGAATATCAAATCATAAAATGACCAAAACTAAGCAGAGGCCAGGCGCGCCGTGCCCTTACTGGAAATCAGTGGTTTTTGTTATTGGAGCATTTGTATTTTTTGTCATTGTTTCGCATTTCGTGCTTCGGATTTCGAATTTCTATTTTAATCTCTCCCTAATTTCTACTTTCCAATTTCCCACTCAACCACTCAACCGTTTTCCCATAAGTTCTGTATAAACAGAGCCGGTTGAGTTTAGATCGCTTTTAAACAAAAAAACCTTATCAGCAATAAATAATTCTGATTCAAATCTCTCAAATTTTTTCATTGCATCCCAGAGTTTTTTGGGATCAATTTTTCCTTTTATTCTTCCAAGCGTCAGGTGCCCTTTAAATGGTCTTTTTTCCCGCGGGAATCCGAGTTTTTCTAAATTTTCTTCAATATCTTTTTGTATGCTGGTAAGCTTTTCAATTTCTCCTGTAATTCCCACCCATATGACATGCGGGCGTTTAATGCATGGGAACACGCCTGCACCCTTTACTGTAAGTGATATGGGAGCATGACCGTTAACAGTATTTATTATTGATTCACTGACCTTTTCAATATCAGTAGCACTAATATTTCCTAAGAATTTAAGTGTAAGGTGAATGTTTTCCGGATTAACCCATCTTACCTTAAAAGCATAAGATTTAATATCTTCCTGAATTTTTCTGATGGATGATATTATGTTTTCCGGAAGCTTAAAAGCTATGAAAGTTCGTATGGTATCAGGCATTTGGCAGCGTAAATTGTGGTTCGCAAAGAGTAAATTTTCCTTCGGAGATCCAGTTTTTCAGTGTTTCAGCGATCTCACGAGCCCTGACCACGCTGGAAAGCGGTACGGCTGGAACTATTTCGCCGTTAAACTTTATTGAACCGCTTTTAAGTTCAGCATAACTGACCTGACCATAACTTTTTGATATTCCATTAGGATAATCGTATCCATAATCTACAATCTGAGTAAATATCTCTTCATCAGAAACAGCGGTGTACTTAACAATTTCTTCATT
Source organism: Desulfobacteraceae bacterium (assembly GCA_013792055.1). Lineage (GTDB taxonomy): Bacteria > Desulfobacterota > Desulfobacteria > Desulfobacterales > ETH-SRB1 > B13-G4. The sequence goes on along the minus strand of VMSQ01000121.1, from coordinate 1,028 downwards.
TAATATGGGAATCGGTATGCCTAAGCCTACCGATAGTGAACATCCATAACCCTGGATGCTCACTCCTACAAGCCACTTTGGGCTCATTTTTTTTAAATCTCCCATTACCCATAGAGTTCCTGCAGGCGAGACGGGAACACCTGCTTTTGTCCTCTTTACAGAAGGGTTATGTTGAGTACCATTCCAGCTTACATAGCCTGTTGCTCCACCAAGGAAAATCCTGGTCCCGAGACCGATTGTTTTGTAATAAGGGTCATTTAAAAGCGGGCTTAATTGTCCTGCAGAGCAATAGTTTACGTTGCCTGCTTTAGGTTTGAGAGCCCCCATGTATGTATAAACGGTTTTTTTACTCAGGTTTATTGCGCAGTTGTAATTCTGGTAGCCATTTCTAGGGTTGCAAAGAACGGCATTGGGAAGTGTGCGCAGAGTTATCTCTTTCTCGATCATCTGGTTAGGATAGCATGATGTTCCATATGATACCGCCTTTAAATGCACCTTTTTTTTTGCAACCAGCTCCTGTATAACATGGCCACCGCCATAGTTAAATTCACCCGGGTAAACCTTGTTTAAAGGATCATCCTCGCACAATTCCGTGGCACCTATAAAGCAATCTACGGCAGCCAGTCCGGCATATGCGGGAACCTTGTTAAGCCATACCTTTGAGGCTCTTATAGTTGGAACAGATTGCCCAAAATTAATAAAGGCCCCTGAAGAGCACATGGGAGAGAAAGTGCCTGTTGTTACAACATCAACATGTCTTGCGGCTTCAACAGCACCTTCTTGCTTAACAATATCGATTATTTCTTCTGCCGTAACTACAACGACCTTACCTGATTTGATCTTTTCGTTGATCTCCTGATAGGTTTTATTTATTTTATATTTTTTCACCGCAGGATTCCTTTATGGATTGAATATTGTATATTGAATATTGAAGATTGAATATTTGTGGAATCACATATGGATTGAATATTGAATATTGTATATTTGTGGAATCGCTTCGCTCCATTAATTCATATAAAATTAACGGA
>VMSQ01000074.1 GCA_013792055.1 Desulfobacteraceae bacterium | reverse complement strand
GGTCGACTATTTGACTGCCGGCGGCATCCTGGCTACCGGCTTGAATTATCCGGTCGTTCCTAAAGGCGACGAGGAAATCCGTTTTCAGATCGCGGCCGATCATACTGAAGAGGATATCGATTACGTCCTTGAAGTGTTAAAACGATTCAAGGGGCAGTAGATGTCAATTTTTATCAGTGCTTTCCTCTCTATATACGGAGGGTTGCACTACTACATTTACAAAAAGGCAATCAAAATATTGCCTTTGAGCAAGTGGGTAACCATTGCCTTCCTCGGTTTCATGGTTGTTGCACCGCTGCTGATCAGGCTTTTAACCAATACCGGTTTTACCTCGATTGCAGTTCCTCTGGCCTGGGTCGGATATATCTGGATGGGATTTGCCTTTCTGTTTTTTTCGTTTTCTGTAGTACTGGACTTCTATCAACTCTCAGTTAAGGCAGGAGGAAAACTGCTGGGGTTTGATGTATCCTTAATCACACTGTCACCATTCTATTCTGTATTTATAGCTGCTATTCTAAGTTTGATGGCGACTGGTTGTGGCTTTGTCGCCGCCAGGCAGATCAACGTCGAATGGGTACACATCCCGACAATAAAGATAAACAAGATGTCCGAGCCATTTCGCATCGTCCAGATTTCCGATCTCCATCTGGGACTGCTCAGTAATGAGAAGCGACTGCGCCGCCTTGTTGAAACCATTGAGTCCATTCGCCCGGATGTCGTAGTCTCAACCGGCGATCTAATTGACATGCAACTGGACCATCTGGATGGACTTGCGGATTTGCTCCTTAAACTGAATCCAAGATTTGGAAAATTTGCCGTAACCGGAAACCATGAAGCATACGCGGGCATTGATAAAGGTTTGATATTTACAAAGCGGGCTGGTTTTAAAATGCTTTCGTATGAGGGAGTTAAAGTCGGCGGCGTCATAAATATCGTGGGAGTGGACGATCCGGCGGTATCAATACGTCTCAAGATGAACCCACCTGCCGAGGAGGCTGTTTTGCAACACTATTCTGAAAAGGAATTTACACTGCTTTTGAAACACCGGCCGACAGTAATTCCAGCTTCGGTTCAATTTTTTGACCTTCAATTGTCAGGGCACACCCATGGAGGACAAATATTCCCGTTCAATTTGATAACCAAATTAGTGCATCCCGCCAAAACAGGCCTGTCTCAAGTAGGTCATGAAACATGGCTCTATGTAAATCGCGGCATAGGGACATGGGGGCCTCCGATTCGCTTCATGGCTCCACCGGAAATGACAGTCATCGAATTGCGTCCCGCTATGGATTGATAAATAATGGTGTGTTGCTTTCAGGCAATATTTTACTGTCCCGTGCCATTCTAAATAGCGTGTTAACTGCTTCTTCCCCTTCTTTGCCTAAATTCAGGGTAAAATCATTAACATAAAGATCTATATGCTGACGGATTACCTCTGAAGACATTTCCTGGGCATATCCTTTAATATAATCATCCGCTTCATTTCTGTGATTAAAAGAATATTTCACGCTCGATTGTATTAAGTCCTCTATTTTTCCAGCAACCGAAGATGTTACATCTCTTCGAACGGCAATACATCCCAGAGGAACGGGTAGTGATGTTTTTTCTTCCCACCACTCTCCCAGATCAGCAATGCTGATAAGGCCGTATTCTCCATAGGTAAACCTGCCTTCATGAATTATAACACCGCAGTCGTATTCATCCTTTTGTATTGCAGGCATTATCTTTTCAAAAGGCATTGGCACTACACTGGGCTTTTGGGATAAATAAAGACCAAGCAGCATGTGGGCTGTAGTCCACATGCCTGGCACAGCTATTTTTTTTGAAGAAAGCTTTTCAATGTCAAACCCTGGCTTTGCGACTAAAAGAGGACCGCAACCTCTTCCCAGGGCCGCTCCGCTTCGCAGAAGAGCATATTTTTCAATAAGATGACCGATTGCAGCAAAAGACAATTTAGAAATATCATAAACACCTGCTTTTGCTTTCTGGTTGAGAGTTTCAACATCTGCAAGTTCTATTTCAAATTTAAGCCCCCTGCAATCAATCAGATTGTGAGCAATCGCATAAAAAATAAAAGTGTCATTAGGGCAGGTTGAGTATGCGAGTTTTAATTTTTTATCCATGTTTAATACCAGTAGTGATCTTGTACACAGACCTTACTTCACTCCCTAATGTCTCCGCATCACCTACAAGCAGGAAAACGGGTATTTGTAAATGCTACGTTTTCCTCAAACTTGGCAAATGTTACAGCCGCCCGCCCCTGCTTGTTAGAGTGTATGAGGTTAGGCAAAGAAGTTGAAATATTAATACTATGATGTCCCATAGTCCTCACAAGTTTAAAAGTTGAGAACGTCCCGGTAGTCCCCCCAGATGTGACCGAGCCCCTATTCTTTTTCACCCGCCCAGAATCTGGATTCGGACTGTCCCTGAATCCTTTAGCATCTTTTGTATTTCTGTTGGTAAATAGATTTGTTGATTTCCGGTAATGGCCAACCGACCAATGTAGGATTCTCCTGTTTTTAGATTCATTATCCGGACGGTCACTTTCTGCTTGTTTTCTGTGCTAATACCATCTTCGGCAGCAAGCTCCCTCTTCTCCTTTGGGATAATAATCTGCTCTTCATGGCCATCCTCAGCCACTTCCCATTCAATCAATCGCATAATATACCTCCTTTAATCTTGATTTAAAGACCTATTTTTTCTTTGAAATGATGACGTACCTGCTGGTTACGCCGATTATTTTTCTCTTTTGCATGGCGGATACTACATTTGCCTTAAAACGCTCTGAGGAGAGTGGCGCCTGAAAAATATGGGTTTCCTGCCAGCCGCTTTGATTTAGAATCCAAAGGTAATCATTGATTAAAATCGAATTTATCCTGGTCTCGTTTTTGGCAGGGGTGTTTTGGAAATCGCGCCAGTCAGCATTGATAAATGCCATCTGTGTGTTCTTTTTGGCGTTTGAGTGTGCCAGCGCGAAAAAGCTTTTTAGAAATTTTAGATATTTCTCTTTTGATAGTCCTGATATGCCATCAGGGTCGTAGTTGTTTGATTGCTTTTTAAAATAAGGCGGATCAAAAATAATCAGATCCGGTTTGGTTTTACCTTTTATTGGCCATTTTAAATTGGTGATATCCCAGAAACAGGGTTCAATTTCCGGTCGTGTATCCGGCCGATCGTCCATGTCAAAGCTCCAGCATTTCCGGTTAAACGCGAGACAGGTGTCAGCCACCACTCCACCGCCAGCCATGGGATCAAACACCAGATCGTTCTGATCTGAAAAATAATACAGAATGTGTGCAATCATTTGGGCCGGGATTCGACCGGGCCAATCGTCTCCGAAACGTTTATCACAATCATTCCAGTTCCACAGGTCCCATGTGCGCAATCCCCAGTTAAGCGCCTTGAATCTATCAAGATCGCTTTTGCCCTCCAACGCAATGGACCAGACAAGAGGCTCTGCCCAACCATGCTTTTCAGCCACCTGTGGAACAGTAAATCCTTTCGATAAATCGGCATTTAGAAAATTTGGCAGCTCTGCCATTTTTTCTAAATGGTTCGATACTGTCCTTTGTATTACACCTAATCTCTTTGCGATTCTTTCTTGGGGAATTACCATACGATTCATTCGGAATATCTTGAGGTCCAAATCTAATTGGAAGGTGGCTTTAAGGTCAGCGATATAGTCGTCTACCGTTCGTCTGGATCGTCCGATCGCCTGACCAATCTCATAGGAAGTCAAAAGTGGGTTATCCTGGTATGCTCGACGGGCGGTATTTCTTGCCTCTTCTTCGTTTAATTGGAGGGGACCTATTGCCTTTTTTGCTGCGTAGAGCAGAGGATCCAAACCATCCAGCGTTATAATGTGAACCGGTATTTCGGTTGCGCCGATCTCCTTGTATGCATGCCAGCGATGGGCACCATCAAGAATGCGGTATTTATCATCATAGTTCGGATGAATCTGCACCTCGATGGGATTGATCTCAAAACCATCGCGCATGTTTTCGGCAAACATCGAGACACGTTTTAAAGAAACCCCTTTCCGTGGGTATATGTCCTCATCCAGGATTATTTGTGTAGTGGGAACTGTGCAGGCTGTTTTTGCCATGATGCCACTTTCTGCAATAATCAGGTTTAAATTGATGCAAAAGCGCAAGAACTAAGGTCAAAAAAACAAAAGAAAAAAACGCCGCTTAATCAGTCACAAGTATCTGGAAGTGTCAAGTCTGCCTTTGCCCCTTATTAATAATGTCCTGTATTTTTCTGTCTGTCTTTTAATTTATCTGTCGTATTTTTAAGCTTCGAAACTCTTCTGTTCCCAAGGTTTTTGTCTCTTATTGTCTTTCATGGGTCAAAGGCAGACCCCAAATACACCAAATACAAATAATATATGTCAGGAATGGGTGACCCCTATGGTTTTGTGACTGTACCTTTTACATAAATTTTACTGTCATTTACTTTTAAAACTTCAAGAACAGACATGCCGATAGGATTTGGTCTGATCGGAGAGCAGTTACTGAACACACCCAGCTTTTTTTCATGATTCGGGGGTGCTTGGAAAAGAAAGTCTGATGTAAAATCAGGACTTTTATGAAACAGAAAAATCACAACTATACGCTGTCCTGCTTTTATATCTCTGAGACCAGCCGCATATTCCCTGTCAACGTTTAAAATCCCTTCCACATCGGAAACAGTCCAGTGTCTGGGAATTTTTTCTGAAGCAGTATATACAAAACCGATTGGTTTTATTCCAATTTTCAAATATCTTAATCCTTTGACTGAAACCATGTAATTCCCGACGGTTATGCAAAAATATTGTCAGGTTTATAAGGATGGGTCCCTTCAATAACTTCCACTCCGGCTTTTGCCTTAATCTTTTTGATAATCGTATCCTTATACGGACAATGATCCACTATGCATGGTCCAATATGTACTTTGGTTACCTTTTCATCCATTGGTTTGTTCCAAAGATTGACCTGGGCAAGTCGTGTGACAATAGTAACCCCGGGACAGTCCCCG
>VMSQ01000284.1 GCA_013792055.1 Desulfobacteraceae bacterium | reverse complement strand
TCCTTGTTGAAAATAGTGAGGAACTTTAAGCAACATATTAATTATAATACCAATACTTATTATGCTGCCTGTAAAGGTTAATTGTTTGAGGTGGGTCAGTTTTATTGTCCGCTACTGGGTCATTATAAATGACCGCTAACAAGACGGTATTTCAAAGAGTTTGTCGAGCAAGGTCAGCCAGATCGATCTATCGCCCACACGAACTTACGGTAAGCTGCATGTTCGTGCCGCAAACGTGGGTGGAGATGCTGTCATATCTATCAACCTTCAGTGACCGACTCGCAAAGGCGTTTCAAAAACCGAATTGGAATGAACGCCTAACAAGACAAATGCTCGGGCCCTAATTTTCGCAATTTTGAACATGTGAGGACTTTTCTACAGACTCGTTAGTTGCAGAGGGGATAAATCATGGCGTTAAAGAAATGTAAAGAATGTGGGAAGGAAGTGAGCACAAAAGCGAAAGAATGTCCGAGCTGTGGAGCGCCTGTAAAAAGCAGTAGTTCAATTGGGTGTTTGACAATAATTGCAATTATCTTTGTCATCGGAATGATTGGGTCTTTGTTTGATAATGACAAATCAGACAAGTCTACAAATAATCCCTCTAAACTTGCTGCTCCTAAAGCAGGTACGCCACCGTTAACGACACCTTCACCTGTTTATGACCCAATCAAAAAGTGGGGGCAGCAGAAAGTAGCCTCAGCCAAAAAAGTAATGGCCATTGTAAACCAAGATTGTCGAATTTATGAGGAAGGCCCCCACTTGGTTATTGAAATGCGAATGTATATTACTGATCCCAACAAGCTATTTGGATATGTCCGGGCAATCGCTGACTCTGATGTTATTTTGCACGGGCAGCCACGAAATATTTACTTTTATGATCCTTCAAATAAACAAATCGCACAAGCAGATACATTAAATGGGGTGAGATTGATTGATTAATTTGGACTTTACACTTTGCCTAATCGGGTAAGGGGGAGTTTCTCTCTCCCCCTCCCCACAACACCACGGCATGCGGGTCCGCACCATAACAAATTGAAACGTTTGAATATTTGTGATATACAAATGCAATCTCTAAGAACATTATTGGATTCTTGAATTGCATAGTGGCAAGAAATAAATTAGAGGATAGTCAATGAGAGATCGGTTATTGCGAATAGCATTGTGTTGCGTAGTTTGTCTTTTAAGCATCTTGGGATGTGCTTCAGATCTTAGGTTGGATCATAAATCTGAAGCAATTCGTGTACCCTCTAATGCCCCTAAAAATCGCATAGGCGTTACTCTCGAAGAGCTTCAGCAAAGGCGAGCGGCATCACGCAAACCCGAGCGACAGCCTTTACCGGCACAGCTCAAAATTGAGGACCAGGCATATCTATGTTCAGTGAAGCCCACCATATTGCAAGATAAACCAAGCCAAGACGGTAGGTCGCTCTTGGTAATTCAGAAGAATTTCTCGCTATTTGTTATAGAAAAACAGGAAGACTGGTCCAAAATCATTGTTATTACTGACCCAGATCTTTTTACTTCCGTGACCGGCTGGGTGGAATCCTCATCAATAGTAACTAAAGCAGCGTTGAGGGAAAAGGCTAGACAGCCAATGGAGCGAGAACGAAAAAAAAGCGAACGCGAGCGAGCTGAAAAGATTTCATTATACCCACGCCAAATTCAACAACTCATACGAGAACACAAGATAATATTGGGAATGACAAATGAACAGGTAATATTTTCCTGGGGGCAGCCACTGGAGATTAACCGGACGGTTACGAATCATTATATTTATGAACAATGGGTTTACCCTGGGCGTAGTTCATACAAACGAAGCTATCTATATTTCCATAATGGTCTCTTAAATTCATTTCAAGATTGACTTACCCTATCTTTATCAAATAGCTAATAATATACTATAATAGCCATTCTTGCCGGTATCCAAATTGATATGTGCTGGGCAGAAATTTATAATAAAAAGATCTGCGCTATCTGCTATTCACGTAACAAATTGAAACGCTTTAATATTTGTGATATACAAATGCGATCTCTAAGAACATTATTAGATTCTTGAATTGCTCTGATGGCAAGATATCTTCAATTTTTATCTATTTAAACTATTCGCATGGTACTACATGGTGACATTATGAGCAGTCCTGTTATTAAACGATATATCCCAGATGAAGAAGCTTTCGAAGCGATAAAATCTGATTTTGGTTTTCTGGTTAAGAGAATTAAGATCTCCGGGTTTGAGTATGATTTACAGATTAGGGATGGATACTTTAACCTATATTACAAGGGTAACAGTATAGGGAAAATTTTATATAAAAAACCTATTGAACAATATGAGGTAAGTATCCATAGTACGTTTGTACATGACAGGATCAAAAAGAGATTCAATCCGGTTTCTCTAAATAATTATTTGATTTTTAAGATTCCGAGAAAGCAACTACACCCTCTCTTCAGTTCTCAAAACCTAAATTCAATGGCAAGCAAGGTCAAAAAAAACAACTTCCAAGAAGAAATTATTTACGAACAGATGTTAATGACCGACAATGTAAATAGAGATGATTTGATAATCATTGATAGGCAGGTCATGGACAAGGTCTCTAAAACCAAGATGGACTTGTTAACGCTTAAAAGAAAAGAAAATAGTAATTATCAATTCTGTGTAGTAGAAGTTAAACTGGGGAACAATCCTGAACTTGAAGGCGAAGTTATTAAACAATTAAAGGGTTATGTGAAAATGATCGAAGATAATTTTAATGATTATAGAGAATGTTATGAGAAGAACTTTAAGCAGAAGCGAAAATTAGGAACGCTTGCTGGTCCAGACAGCATTAACATTGTGCCTGATGTTTCAGGGGTTGTTGTGGTTATGGGTTACTCGGAGTTAGCCAATAAAAGTATAGATAAACTTGGGAAAAAGGATGAATCCATTAAAGTCATACAATTTAAAAACTGGCTTAATATCAAAGAATTGGACTAACCAAGATGAGATTAACGATCCATCGAGGAACACATGAGATCGGCGGAACATGCATAGAACTCCAGGCCAAAAACTCGAAAATTCTGCTCGATTTCGGACTCCCATTAGTTGACCAAAACAGAGAACCATTCGATTCCGACAAAATTAGAAACAAATCAAAAGAACAACTC
>VMSQ01000189.1 GCA_013792055.1 Desulfobacteraceae bacterium | reverse complement strand
CGGCTATAGGGCGTATTGCGTGTAGTCGCTCCCCATGCGGGAGCGTGGATTGAAACAGGTGATACAGATCAAGAAGATTTAAAAGATGAAGTCGCTCCCCATGCGGGAGCGTGGATTGAAACTCGGTAATGGTAAGCGGGATGGCATATCGTTTGTCGTCGCTCCCCATGCGGGAGCGTGGATTGAAACATATCTCTTGCGGCTATAGGGCGTATTGCGTGTAGTCGCTCCCCATGCGGGAGCGTGGATTGAAACAGGCCCTGGTGCAACCCCCAGGTAGTCTTTAGCAGTCGCTCCCCATGCGGGAGCGTGGATTGAAACATTTTGCTCCAGATAGCGTTACGGGCAACTGTGAGTCGCTCCCCATGCGGGAGCGTGGATTGAAACTCCCAAAAAATAATCACCACTTTTAAGTGGTGAGTCGCTCCCCATGCGGGAGCGTGGATTGAAACATATATTCGGAGCATGAAAAAGCAAGGCATATTGGTCGCTCCCCATGCGGGAGCGTGGATTGAAACACAGAAGCAGAAAAAAGAGAGATAGCTCAGGAAATGTCGCTCCCCATGCGGGAGCGTGGATTGAAACCTTGTAAATGTGGTATGGAGTTAAGACAAACTGTTGTCGCTCCCCATGCGGGAGCGTGGATTGAAACTGGTCTTTCTCCCATATCTTCAAAAAAGTTTTCAGTCGCTCCCCATGCGGGAGCTAAGAACTTAGCTTTTCAATCCTCTCGTGGAGTATCTCCTTATTTTTAATCCGCTAACCTATGATAGCTTTACAGTACTGGCCTGAGGCCCTTTTTCTCCTAATTCTTCAACAAAATATACTCTGGTTCCTATATTTAGCTTTTTAAACTTATCCCCTATTACGCTGTTTCGATGGAAATATATCTCCCGGCCATCAGGTGTGGTCAGAAATCCATAGCCCTTTTCCGGGAACAGAGAGCTTACAAAAGCACGAGGTTTTTCTTCGCGGTGTTTCACATCCCCGCGCAGCCGCTCAGTGTAATTTTCAAGCTGACGACAGGCTACACGGAAGGCATTTCCTATAGCGACATAAAGATCTTCATGTGCCTCTCTTGTAACAACTAATTCTCTGCCCGGTATCGTAATATCTATCCGCACATCGTATAAAATTCCTTTGCGATGATGGCGATGAGGGGCTTCAACCAGTACACTGCATCTCATAATTTGATCATAACAAAGATCCAGTTTTTCTGCTTTCTCGTAAATTAAGTCTTCGATTGTCTCGGTAAGTTCAAAGTTTCGAGCGGTAATTTGCAATGGAAGTTTCATCTCATTCTCTCCTTATTTCCTATAGAAACGGCAAGTTGCTACTTTATTCTTCTTCTGGCGGCGGTTGATCGGGAAACATATAAGGGATTTCCTTTTCCTGTGACTCAAACACATCGTCTGTGATTTCATCAACATCAACGCTGGGGGTATAATCGGCTCTGCCAGGGGAGCGATCCTCCCTCTCCCATATCAGTTCAGTGGTTTGAAGATGATCAACAATGGACGTAAAGCCCATTATATCTCTTAGAATCCTTAGTAGAATTTGGTGCTCTTTCTCGCTCGGGACAATGCCCTCAAGATAAATTATTTTATTTTTACAGAAGATCTTGAGTTCTTCAACATCGACCCGACCGTCATTGCGTAGATGTTCAAAAATCAACAGACGCAGTTGTTCGCTGGACAGGCCCTTATACTCGCTGGGTAGTTCCTCACAGACAATTACCTCTTCAGCCCGAGGCAACCTCTTTTGTTCTTCCTCATACCTGTGTGCACACTTGCGACATAGGCGAGTTGAAGGTAACACATCCAGCCGTTTCAAAGAAATCAATTTCTGACAGCTTTCACACACCCCGTAGCTACCAGCGGCAATTCTACACAGTGATAGATCGATTTCTTCGATTTGTATCTTTTCACGTTCATCCAACTGGTCGTAAAGACTGGTTATATCAGCCTTTTGAGATTCTTCTTCCAGTTCAATATCGCGTTCTTCCAGCACCTTCCAATCAGATTCAAGCCGCCGAAGCCTTTCAAAGATCTCATTGCGCTGTTTGAGGAGCAATTCTCTAAGACGTACTATATCTCGTTCGTACATGGTTATTTCTCCTAACCTGTAACGTGTTGTATATAAGGGGTAATTCGATATCCCTTATCTCAATAATATCATAAATAATTCAGGGGCTGGGGAAGCTAATGAGTGCTTATATAATGTCGAACAGCGTTAAAAGTGCCGCTGCCGATCCCTTCCACTTTTTTTAAATCCTCAATGGATTCAAACAGGCCGTGCATATTTCTATATTCTATGATCTTTACAGCAATTACTGGTCCGATATTTGGAAGAATTACAAGTTCGGTGAGCCCTGCCCTGTTGATGTCAACAGTTCCCTGCAATCCTTTTTTCATGGTCTTTGTTATGAACTTGTCGTAGTGATTCTCCAGATGCTTTTTTGCAGCATTACTGTTCGTTAGATCAAGCCACGTTTCCCTCTCCAGGGTCCCAAGCACGTATATCAATTGCTCTTCATCGAGCTTGCCGTTCGGATCGTGATGGGGACAGTGGCGCAGCTTCTTTCCCGCCTCGCCTGATTCAACAATTGCAAAAGAAGAATCCGGAAGACGGCGTATTGTCAGGTCAGTCCATCCCTGGCAGATGCCTGAGCCATTACCACACAGGAACAAAACAAATACACCAAAGAAAATTACACAAAAAGTTGAAGCTTTCTTTCTCTGTTTCATTTAGATCCTCCTTATGTTAACATCAAAAAAATATAACCTAAGTTGAGCGATTTTTTGCGAAGAAATGTGCCAAGATATTGATGCAGCAAGGTTTGCGAAAAGCGTAGGCATACCAATGGATATGTCGAGACTTTTCGTAAGTCCTTGATGCGCAAAAGATTGGTGCAGGTCGAGTAAAAAATCGCTCAATTTAGGTATAATACTGATGGGTTGGTGTCAAGTTTAAGTAGAGCGAAGCATAATAAAATATTGACATGGTTCGCGAAAATACTTAAAAATTTAATTTTGCTGCATTTAAAATTGGATCATAACAGGAGAATCATCGCATGAAAGCCAAACCAGCATTCAATCGGATTTTTATCGAAAGCGTAAAACCGCAAGTCGACGGTGGCCGCTATCCTATCAAGCGGATTGCGGGTGAAGCGATTGTGGTGGAAGCGGATATTTTTGCCGACGGGCATGATGTCTTGGGCGCCGAACTGCTGTACCGAAAAGAAACGACACCCCAATGGAGTGCAGTCTCCTTGATGTTTATAAACAACGATCACTGGCAGGGGGTTTTTGTGGTATCGGAAACCGGACGATATTGCTACACTGTCCGGGGATGGATCGATCCGTTCAAAACCTGGCGCAAGGATCTGCAAAAGAGACTGGCGGCTGATCAGGATGTTTCCATGTCCCTGTTAATAGGCGCCGAAATAATCAACGCTGCCGGTGCGGCAGATCCTGAAACCGCCGGCAAAAGGCTGGCGGATTGGGCAAAGACGCTAAAATCCGATCAACTCCTGGAACATAAAATCCGTCTGGCTTTAGATGATGAACTTGCGGCCCTGATGGCCAAGCACCCCTTTAGACAGTCCGCCGTCACCTGGGACAAAGAACTCATGGCCGTCGTAGATCGAAAGAAGGCCTGTTATAGCACCTGGTATGAAATGTTTCCGCGTTCCTGTGCCAATGGAATGAAGCGCCACGCGACATTCAAAGACTGCGAGGCCAGACTTTCGTATATTGCTAAAATGGGTTTTGACGTACTGTATTTGCCGCCGATCCACCCCATCGGGCACACGCATCGGAAAGGGAAAAACAACTCGCCGGTTGCTGAGCCGGATGCTCCGGGAAGCCCGTGGGCCATTGGCTCCCACGAGGGAGGACATAAAGCGATTCACCACCGGCTGGGGACCCTTGGCGAGTTCGGCAACATGGTCTTAGCGGCCCAAAAACTGGGGATTGAAGTGGCTTTAGATCTGGCCTTCCAATGTTCGCCGGACCATCCCTGTGTCCATGAACACCCCGAATGGTTTCGCCTGCGTCCGGATGGCACCATCCAGTATGCCGAAAACCCACCCAAGAAATATGAAGACATTTATCCTTTCGACTTCGAAACCGAAAAATGGCAGGAACTCTGGGAAGAACTCAAAAGTATCGTCTATTTCTGGATTGATCAGGGTGTTCGAATATTCAGGATGGATAACCCGCATACCAAACCCCTCTCCTTCTGGGAATGGCTCATCTCAGAGGTTAAAAGGGACTATCCCGATATTATTTTCCTGGCCGAAGCTTTTACCCGGCCCAAGATCATGTACAACCTGGCAAAGCTGGGATTTTCCCAGTCTTACACTTATTTTGCCTGGCGCAACACCAAATGGGAGATCACCAAGTACTTTACGGAATTAAAGGAGACAGGCGTGCGGGAATTTTTCAGACCCAGCCTCTGGCCCAATACGCCGGATATTCTCACCGAGTATCTGCAGATCGGGGGAAGGGCTGCCTTCATGTCCCGGCTGGTTCTGGCAGCAACCCTTGGGGCAAATTACGGGATTTACGGACCGGCCTTTGAGTTATGCGAGAACAGGCCTCGGGAGCGACGGAGCGAAGAATATCTGGATTCCGAAAAGTATGAAATTAAACTATGGGACATTAAAAGTCCCCGGAACCTCAAAGACTTTATCTCCCGGGTGAATCAGCTCCGCAGAGAGAACCCGGCCCTTCAAAGTGATTGGAGCCTCCAGTTTCTTCCTGTCGACAGCGACCAGCTGATCGCTTATAGCAAACATACCGAAGATTTTTCCAACATCATTGTTGTGGTGGTTAATCTTGACCCCCACCACAGTCATACCGGCTGGCTGGAACTGCCCCTGTCAGAATTGAGCCTTGATCTACAGCACTCATACCAGATGCATGATCTGCTGAGCGATGCGCGCTACCTGTGGCATGGACCCCGAGGCTATGTGGAGATCAACCCCCAGATCGTCCCCGCGCACATTTTCCGGGTAAGACGCCGTTTGCGAACCGAACAGGATTTCGATTACTTTATTTAAAGGTGCAACCGCCATGACCAAAGTTTTAAAAAAAGATTCAGTTTCAGGAGACGATCCCCTCTGGTACAAAGATGCCATTATTTACCAGCTTCATGTAAAAACCTTTTTTGACCGCAACAACGATGGGATTGGCGATTTTAAAGGGCTTTGTGAAAAGCTTGATTATCTGCAGGACCTGGGCGTGACCGCCATCTGGCTGCTCCCTTTTTACCCTTCTCCCTTAAAGGACGACGGGTATGATATTTCCGATTATACCAGCATCCATCCTTCTTATGGAAAACTTCAGGATTTTAAGAAGTTTATGCGCGAGGCCCATCGGCGCGAGTTGCGGGTGATCACCGAACTGGTAATCAACCACACTTCCGACCAGCATTCCTGGTTCCAGCACGCCCGACGTGCCAAACCCGGCAGTGCCTGGCGAAATTTTTACGTGTGGAATGATACACCGAACCGGTTTCAAGAGGCCAGGATTATTTTTCAGGATTTTGAATCCTCCAACTGGGCCTGGGACCCGGTGTCAAACGCTTATTACTGGCACCGGTTTTATTCCCACCAACCTGATTTAAACTACGACAACCCGAAAGTGCACCGGGCCATCTTCAAGGTTTTGGATTTCTGGCTGGCAATGGGGGTGGATGGCATGCGACTGGATGCGGTACCGTACCTGTATGAGCGCGAGGGCACCAATTGTGAAAACCTGCCCGAAACCCACGAATTTTTAAAACGGCTGCGAGGTCATCTGGAAAGCAGATACCCACATCGGATGCTGCTGGGAGAGGCCAACCAATGGCCCGAGGATGCCGCGGCCTATTTTGGCGATGGGGACGAGGTTCATATGGCTTTCCACTTTCCGCTGATGCCCCGCCTCTTTATGGCGCTGCAAATGGAAGACCGGCTTCCCCTTGTCGATATTCTCGAACAGACCCCGGCGATACCGGACGCTTGCCAGTGGGCGGTTTTTTTGCGGAATCACGATGAACTAACGCTGGAAATGGTCACGGACGAAGAGCGCGATTACATGTATCGGGCCTACGGCCATGATCCTCGGATGCGATTAAACCAGGGCATCTGCCGCCGACTTGCCCCTCTTCTGGGAAATCACCGCCGAAGAATTGAACTGATGAACGGCATTCTTTTTTCCGTTCCCGGGACACCGGTGATTTACTACGGAGACGAAATCGGCATGGGAGACAACGTCTATCTGGGGGACCGCAACGGCGTGCGCACGCCCATGCACTGGAGTGCGGATAGAAACGCCGGGTTTTCAGGCGCCAATCCTCAGCAGCTCTATCTGCCCATTATCATTGATCCTGAATATCATTATGAAGTCATCAATGTGCAGACCCAGCAGAATAACCCGCATTCCCTGTTGTGGTGGATGAAGCGTCTTATTATGCTTCGAAAGCGGTTCAAGGCTTTCAGCCGTGGAACCATGCAGTTCTTGCATCCCGACAATCCCAAAATATTTTCCTTTATTCGAGCCCACGACGAAGAGCGGATTCTGGTAGTTGCCAATCTTTCACGCTTTGTCCAATATGTGGAACTCGATCTTTCCGCCTATCGGGGAGCGACTCCCATCGAAATATTCGGTCGCACGAAATTTCCCGGCGTGGGAGAAAATCCATATCCGTTTACATTGGGTCCTCACGCCTTTTACTGGTTTTTACTGCAACCACCGGAGTCGGGAGGACCGGAAGAGGCCGTTACCCTGCAAACCCTGCTTTCCACTTTGGAGATTGACGGTAAATGGGAACGTATTTTCAGCGACAGGAAAAAGCACCGGCTGGAAAACCTGCTCGGTGCATATCTCGGGAAGCAGCGCTGGTTTGGAGGAAAAGCCCGCCAGATCAAATTTGTGCGCATCCAGGAACTCATCCCACTGCCGCAGCATAAAGATTTTCCGGCAACCATCGCCTTGGTTGCGGTGGATTATCTGGAAGGAGATCCTGAAACCTATGTCCTGCCTTTATCTTATGCCACGGGTAAGCAGGCCGAAGAGATTCTCCGGTTATGGCCGCATCTGGTGGTTGCCCGCCTGTTCATAACCGACAAAAAAGAAGAAGGAATTCTTTTTGACCCCTTTACCGTCAAGGCTTTCGGCAAAGCGTTGCTGGAAACCATGGCGCGATGGAATCATCGCAAAGGCGCAGATGGCAAAATAACGATCTCTACGACCCGCATGTTTAAACAAATCGTCGGACCCCTCGAAGCCTCCCCGGAGCCATCGATACTCAAAGCCGAACAAAGCAATACCTCGCTGGTATATGGGAACAAATATATATTAAAGCTTTTCAGAAGGTTTCAGCCGGGAATAAATCCGGACCTGGAAATTGGAAGGTTTTTAACCGAAAAGGGTTTCAGATCCATTCCCCCGTTAGCCGGGGCCATCGAATATCGCAAAGACCGTCAGGAACCGGCAACGTTGGCCATCCTTCAGGGTTTTGTTCAAAATCAGGGAGATGCCTGGCAGTATACGCTAGATATGTTGGCCCACTCTTTTGAACATGTTTTGACGCAACCGGCCGGCAAACAGCCCCCACCCATATTTTGCGGGTCTTTACTGGATCTGATGGATGCTGAGCCACCGCCGGAAATATTTGACTGTATGGGTTCTTATGTAGAATCAGCCCGGCTTTTAGGTCAGCGCACCGGAGAGCTCCATCTGGCGCTTTGCGCCGCAGGCGAACATGCGCCGCAGTTTGTTCCGGAGCCTTTTTCCAAGATCTACCAGCGATCGCTTTACCAGTCCATGCGCACCCTGACCGAAAAAAACCTTCTGCTCCTTGGCAAGCGCCTGAAGGATCTTCCCCAGGAATCTCTTGCCATGGCCCGGAACATACTCGAACGCAAGCAGGAAATCCTGGGCCGTTTTCGTGCCCTTCTCGACATAAAAATCACTGCCATGCGCATGCGCTGCCACGGGGATTATCACCTTGGGCAGGTACTTTATACCGGAAACGATTTTGTGATCATCGATTTCGAGGGGGAACCGGCCCGCACCATTTCCGAACGTCGGATAAAGCGGTCCCCCTTGCGGGATGTTGCCGGTATGCTGCGCTCTTTTCACTATGTGGTCCACACGGCCCTTTTAAAACATAAAGCCCTATGGCCGGCCAACCGGGAAACCCTGCCATACCTGGATTCATGGGGAGACTTGTGGCAAATATGGGTGTCGGCTATATTTTTAAAATTTTACCTGAAGGTTTGCGATCAAGGTGACTTTTTACCACAGACAAGGCAAGAACTTAACGTTTTACTGGATGCTTATCTGCTGGAAAAAGCCATCTATGAGATGGGCTATGAGTTGAACAACCGCCCGGGATGGATACAAATCCCCCTGCAGGGCATACAGCAATTGCTTGAGGCCGAGCAAAAAACTTAGGGGTTTCGCCCAATTGGAATAACGGGATATGGGGGAATTCGGAGTGCGAAATGCGGAGTGACGTGAGAAGTCACTCAAAACTTCAGCTCATTTTAGTCAGCGGTGGAGGTAATCATGTCACAGGACGGCAAAAAAGGAGAAAACCAGAGCCATCCCGCTTCGGAGGCAAACAAAGCCATTCAAAATGATCGTCATCTTCTGTCCGAAGAGGATATTTATCTTTTCAACCAGGGGAATCATTTTCAGCTCTACGAAAAAATGGGCGCTCGCCTTGTTAAGCAGAAAGGCCTTGAGGGCGCCGTGTTTTCCGTTTGGGCCCCCAATGCCGCCCGGGTCTGTGTCATCGGGGATTTCAATGGCTGGGATAAAGAAAGCCATCCGCTGCGCCCCAGGGAGCAGTCAGGACTCTGGGAAGGTTTCATCCCGGGGATCAAAAACGGGGATGTTTACAAATACCATATCATCTCACGGGTCCAAAACTACCGTGTGAACAAGGCCGACCCCTTTGCCCTCTGTTATGAAGCGCCCCCTTTAACCGCATCGGTTGCATGGGAACTGGAATATCAGTGGCGGGATCAGGAGTGGATGGATAAAAGGGGGCCGCGAAACGCCCCTGAAGCGCCAATGATCATTTATGAAGTGCATATCGGATCCTGGCGGCGGGTGCCTGAAGATGACAACCGTCCGCTGACCTATCGGGAGCTTGCCCCTGTGCTGGCCGAATACATCACCCGGATGGGTTTTACCCATGTGGAATTTCTGCCGATAACCGAGCATCCCTTTTACGGGTCCTGGGGTTATCAAACCGTTGGATATTTCGCGCCCACCAGGCGGTACGGAACCCCTCAGGACTTGATGTATCTCATCGACTATCTTCATCAAAAAGGGATCGGCGTCATTCTGGACTGGGTTCCTTCTCATTTTCCCAGCGACGAGCATGGCCTGGGCTATTTTGATGGAACCCACCTCTTTGAACATGCCGATCCCCGGCAGGGATTCCACCCCGACTGGAAGAGCGATATTTTCAATTACGGCCGCCAGGAAGTGATCAGTTTTTTGATCAGCAGCGCGCTGTTCTGGCTGGACAAATATCACGTTGACGGCCTGCGGGTGGATGCCGTCGCCTCAATGCTTTACCTGGACTATTCCCGGAAGCAGGGAGAGTGGGTGCCCAATCGTTACGGCGGCAGGGAAAATTTAGAAGCCATCGCATTTTTACGGCGCTTAAATGAGGAGATCAATCGGAATTATCCCCAGGCGATGACAATCGCAGAAGAATCAACGGCATGGCCGATGGTTTCCAGAAACACCTATATCGGCGGGCTGGGTTTTGACATGAAATGGGATATGGGCTGGATGCATGACACGCTCGAATATATGTCCCAAGCCCCTGTCTATCGATCATATCATCATAGCAAGCTGAATTTTCGGATGCTGTATGCCTTTCACGAAAATTACGTGCTTCCGCTTTCCCACGATGAGGTGGTCCATGGAAAGGGCTCGCTGCTGGGGAAAATGCCCGGTGATCCTTGGCAAAAGTTTGCCAACCTCAGGCTGCTCTTCGGTAACATGTTTGCCCAGCCCGGGAAAAAGCTGATTTTCATGGGCGCGGAGTTTGGACAGGAAGCTGAATGGAATCACGATCAGAGCCTGGACTGGCACCTCCTCAACAATCCACTGCATTCAGGCCTGCAGCGATGGGTCGAAGATCTAAATCGAATGTATCAGCGTGAACCGGCCCTGCATGAACTTGACTTTACCGCCGGGGGCTTTGAATGGATCGATTGCAACGATTCCCGGCAGAGTACCCTGAGCCTCATTCGCCGGGGGTGCGCGGCCGGAGATTTGATGATCGTGGTGTTCAATTTTACGCCGGTTCCACGGCTCAATTACCGGATCGGAGCTCCCCGTGCCGGGGTCTGGCGGGAGGTGATCAACAGTGATGCCAAAGACTACGGCGGAAGCGGCTGGGGAACCATGGGGGGCGTGACAGCCGCCCCTGTTCCGTTTCACGGCAGACCCTATTCGATCACAATGGCTCTTCCCCCTCTGGCGGTCATATTTTTCAAAAACGAAGAAGAAGAATTATGAACAATCTTGGCGCCACCTATATGGGAGACGGCGTTTGCCGGTTTGAGGTGTGGGCGCCCTTTGCAAACGAGGTCGTAGTCCAGATCCTTTCTCCGGAACCGAGCGTCATCGCGATGGAAAGACGGCCCGGCGGATATCATGATGTTCTTGCAGAAGGGGTCAAGCCTGGAAGTCTTTATATGTACTGCCTGGATCAGCAGAAAAAACGGCCTGATCCGGCCTCCCGTTATCAGCCCCAGGGAGTGCACGGGCCATCGGAGGTGGTTGCGACGAATTTCCCCTGGGAGGACATTGCATGGTCCGGTCTGCCCCTTTCCCGCTATATCCTGTATGAACTGCATGTGGGAACATTCACCACGGAAGGCACCTTTGATGCGGTCATTCCTTTTTTAGATGATCTGAAAACGCTTGGCATTACAGCAATTGAACTGATGCCTGTGGCCCAGTTTCCCGGTGCACGAAACTGGGGATATGACGGCGCCTACCCGTTTGCCGTTCAAAATTCCTATGGTGGACCTTCGGGCCTTAAACGATTGGTGAATGCCTGCCACCAAAAAGGGATCGCTGTTGTTCTGGATGTTGTTTACAATCACCTTGGCCCGGAAGGAAACTACCTGGGTGATTTTGGGTCCTACTTTACCGACCGGTATAAAACCCCGTGGGGATGGGCCATAAATTTCGATGGGGAATTCAGCGATGATGTCCGGCGCTTTTTTATCGAAAACGCCCTTTACTGGACCGGTCAATTCCACATGGATGCCCTTCGGCTGGATGCGGTTCACGCCATTTTTGATTTTTCCGCCAAGCCCTTTTTAGAAGCACTTGCCCATGCTGTTCACTGCCAGGGGGACCGTTTAAACCGCAGGATTTACGTCATTGCCGAAAGCGCCCTCAACGACCCGCGGCTAATCCGGCCCGGGGTCCTAGGCGGATACGGTCTCGATGCCCAGTGGAATGACGACTTTCACCACGCGCTCCACACCGTTTTGACCGGTGAGCAGGAGGGGTACTATCAGGATTTCGGTCATTTCCGGGATCTGGTCACAGCCTGGCGGGAGGGCTTTGTTTACGCCGGCCGATATTCGCAATACAGAAAACGCCGGCATGGCAGTTCATCACGGGATATCCCGGCCCGACGTCTAATTGTCTTTGCTCAGAATCACGACCAGGTGGGCAACCGCATGCAAGGAGAACGGTTGAGCGAGCTGGTCACACTGGAGCAGTTAAAACTGACTGCCGCCACGCTTCTACTCTCTCCTTTTATACCCTTGCTCTTTATGGGTGAAGAATACGGTGAGACGGCACGATTTGCGTATTTTATCAGTCATTCGGACCCGGATCTGGTTAAGGCTGTCCGGCAGGGAAGGCGTCTGGAGTTTGCCGGTTTCAGTTGGCAGGCAGAGCCCCCGGATCCACAGGATGAAACCACTTTTTTAAATGCCCGGCTCAACCATCATCTGCGCTACCAGGACCCCCACCGGGTGATTTATGAATATTACCGGCAACTGATGCGGCTGCGAAAAGAAATCCGGGCCCTATCATCCCTTAATAAAAAAAATATGGAAGTGGTGGGACTGAATCAAAAGAAAATTCTTCTCATCCGGCGCTGGAGTGATAGGGATGAGGCCTTGGCGGTGTTCAATTTCAGCGATGTTTCCGGATCCGTTGCTGTCCGCGTTTCCCCGGGCAGGTGGAAAAAGGCGATGGATTCGGCCGATACATGCTGGCGGGGACCGGGAAGCGCCACGCCTGGCGATCTTTTTTTCAGCGAGACGATCAGCCTTGACCGGAAGCCACACTCGCTGTTATTGCTGGTCAAGAAGCCGGCCGCAAAATATCCCTCAGCGCCAATGGAGACGGACCCGGGCCTTTGGCCCGATATATTTTAAATTTAAAACGGAAGAACAGGAGTTATTATGGATCATTACATATGCATTCACGGCCACTTTTACCAGCCGCCGCGGGATAATCCCTGGCTGGAAGCCATTGAGCTTCAGGATTCGGCCTATCCCTATCATGACTGGAACGAAAAGATCACAACGGAATGCTATGCCAGCAACGCCACCTCGCGGATTCTCGATGACCGCTCCCGTATCGCCCAGATCGTCAACAACTATGCCAGGATCAGTTTCAACTTCGGCCCGACCCTGCTGGCATGGCTGGAGCAGAAGGCGCCGGATGTTTATGCCGCCATAGTGGAGGCGGATCGCGAAAGCCTGCAAACCTTTTCAGGACACGGCTCGGCTATGGCCCAGGCCTATAACCACATGATTCTTCCACTAGCCAACCGCCGCGACAAGTACACCCAGGTGCTCTGGGGCATCCGGGACTTTGAGCACCGGTTCGGGCGACAGCCCGAAGGAATGTGGCTTCCGGAAACCGCCGTGGATCTGGAGTCGCTGGACGTGCTCGCCGAGCTGGGGATCCGCTTTACCCTTCTGGCGCCCCGCCAGGCGCACCGAATCAGGCCTGTAGGTGAAGAAGCCTGGCAGGATGTCAGCGGCGAAAATATCGATCCTTCCCGGGCCTATTGCTTGAACCTTCCGTCGGGGCGCAGCATTTCCCTTTTTTTCTACGATGGTCCCATTTCCAAAGCGATTGCTTTTGAAAGGCTTCTGGTCAGTGGCGAAGCCTTTGCCAAGCGGCTTTTAAATGTTTTCTCAAAAGACCGCTCAGGGCCGCAACTGATACATATCGCCACGGACGGAGAAACTTACGGCCACCACCGGCGCTTTGCGGACAGGGCGCTGGCTTATGCCCTTCATTACATTGAATCCCAAGGATCGGCAAAAATTACCAATTACGGGGAATTTCTGGAGAAATATCCACCCGAACATGAGGTCGAAATCTTTGAGAACACATCCTGGAGTTGTGTCCATGGCATTGAGCGCTGGCGCTCCGACTGCGGCTGCTGCTCCGGTCAAAATATAGATTGGGGCCAGGAATGGCGGCAGCCGCTTCGGACAGCCCTGGACTGGCTGCGGGACACCGTCAACCCGGCCTACAAAGAAAAGGCCCAAGCGTTGCTTAAAGATCCATGGGAAGCCCGAAATGACTATATCGAGATCATTCTCAATCGATCCCCGCAAAACCTGGAACATTTTCTGGACCGGCACGCGAGCCGGACACTGACCGCAGAGGAACGGATCATTGTGCTTAAGCTGCTTGAGCTTCAACGCCACGCCATGCTCATGTACACCAGTTGCGGATGGTTTTTTGACGACCTGTCCGGTATCGAGACCGTCCAGATCATTCAGTATGCGGGGCGGGTTCTTCAGATTTTCCAGGAAACGTTCGGCCGCGAAATGGAATCCGGTTTTCTGGAGCTTCTTGAGCAGGCACACAGCAATATACCCGATCATGGCAACGGGCGCCGGATTTACGAAAAATTTGTCAGACCCGCCATGGTCGATCTGGATAAGGTGTGCGCCCATTACGCAATGAGTTCTCTGTTCAATGAATACGACACATCCGCCCCTGTATATTGTTATACCGCCACCCGGGAAGATTACCGGATCAGCGAAACCGGAAAGGCCAGGCTTGTATTTGGACGGGCAAACATTACCTCCACGATAACGCAAAAATCAGCCCGGTTTTACTTCGGAGTCCTGCACCTCGGGGAGCATACCCTGGTCTGCGGCGTAAGGGGCTACGGGTCAGAAGAGACCTACCTGGCGCTGATCGAGAAAGTTTCCGAACCGTTCAACCGGGCCGATTTTCCGGAAACCCTGCGCCTGCTCGACCAGCACTTTGCTGCCGCCATGTATTCCCTTAGAACGATTTTCCGGGATGAACAGCGCAAAATCATGGACGTGATCCTGGATCAGACTCTGGCTGAAGCTGAGGCGGTCTACCGGCAGGTATATCAAAACAACGCCCCGATGATGCGGTTTATCCAGGAGTTAAATATACCCAAACCGAAAGTTCTGTATACGGCCGCCGAGATAGTCCTTAATGCCAGGCTTCAAGAGGCTTTTGAAAGCGAGCCATTCGACTCGGCTTACATTGCCGCACAGCTCGAGGAGGCCAGGATGGTGGGACTGTCCCTGGACGACAAAACGCTGGAGTTTGCGCTCAGAAAGCGCCTGGAAGCCATGATGGAACAATTTATGGCCCAACCGCTTGGCATCGGTTTGCTGGAAAAGTTGGAAACAGGGGTCGCACTGACGCGTAATTTATCCTTTACGGTGAACCTCCGCACGGTTCAAAACCACTATCACAGCATCCACCAGAGCCTATATCTCGATGTACTGAAAAAGTCCGCCGAAGGCGATGCGGATGCCATCCGCTGGAAGGAACTCTTCACAATTCTGGGAGAGGCGCTTTCCATGGCGATTTCGTAAGGATGGTTGCATGCGGATTCCCATGGCGACATACCGGCTCCAGTTTAATGCCGATTTCGGCTTTCAGACCGCAGCCCAGGTCATTTCCTATCTTGCGGATCTCGGCATTTCCGACGTTTACGCCGCTCCCATATTCAAAGCCGGAAAAGGGAGCCTTCACGGCTACGACATCACCGACGCCAACCAACTGAATCCCGAACTGGGCGGTTTGTCAGCATTTGAAACGCTTATGGCAACGGTAAAAACATACCGCCTGGGGTGGCTGCAGGACATTGTCCCCAACCACATGGCCTTTGACCCCGGCAACTTGATGCTTATGGATGTCCTCGAAAACGGCGCACAATCAGTCTATTATAATTTTTTTGACATCGACTGGGACCACCCGGCCGAGAATATGAAAGGCAGGCTGCTGGCGCCATTTTTGGGTCGTCCTTACGGAGAATCCCTTGAAAACGGAGAAATCAAGCTGGCGTATGACGCCGCCGGTTTTTCGATTCAGTACTACCGGCAGCGCTTTCCGGTGAAGATAGAAACCTTTGTCGCAATCCTGGCCGATCTGCTGGCGGAATTTAAGAAAAGACTGCAAAAAGAGCGCCCCATTTTCACAGTATTGCAGAATCTATGGCGCCAACTCAATGCGCTTTGCAACAATAAGATGGACGCTTTGCAAAAGCAGCAATTGCATTTTATAAAAAACACCTTATGGGATCTTTATTGCACCCGGCAACCTTTTCAGCAGCTTGTCGAAAAGACCCTTCGGGCGTACAATGGAAGAAAAGGTTTTCCTGAAAGCTTCAATGCGCTCGACCGGCTCCTTAGCCAACAGATATATCGACTCGCTTATTGGAAAGTCGCTGCAACGGAAATCAACTATCGACGGTTTTTTGATATCAATGAATTGATTGCCCTGCGGGTCGAAAACGAAGCGGTGTTTAATCACACCCATGATTTGATCTTCAGGCTTAGCCGTAAAAAACAGTTTTCGGGTCTGAGGATCGACCACATTGACGGGCTTTATGACCCGGCGGCCTACCTGCGAAAACTCAGAGAAAAGGCAGGAGACCTTTACATCGTTGTCGAAAAAATTCTGGGACCCGAAGAACCGCTTGCGCAAGACTGGCCAGTTCAGGGTACCACCGGGTACGAATTTGGCGCCGTGTTAAACGCGGTGTTCTGCCGCCGCGCGCAGGCACACCGGTTTGAAAAAATATATGCGGAATTCACCGGGCCGGATACCACCGGCCCCGATATCCTCCGGGAAATAAAACAGCGGGTTTTAACCCGGCAGATGAGCGGGGATCTTGATAATCTTGCCCGGCTGATGAAACCGATCGCCGGCGCTCTTCGCCAGGGGGCAGACATGACCTCGAACCGGTTGAAACGGGCCCTGGCCGAGACCCTGACCCGGCTTCCCGTTTATCGCACCTACATCGTCCCGGAGGGCGCCGGTGCGCTGGACCGGAAATTGATCCAGGCCTGTATCCAACGGGCATCCCGGGATAATCCGGACCTGGCTCCTGAACTGGCCTTGATCCAGCACGTGCTGCTGCTCGATTACGAAAAAGCGCTCCCCGGCAAAAACGCCGCCGACATCAACAAGAAGTTGTGGATCCGGACGGCCCTGAAATTCCAGCAACTCAGCAGCGCGCTGATGGCCAAGGGATACGAAGATACGTTCTTTTATGTCTACAACCGGCTGATTTCACTCAATGAGGTCGGGGCAAGCCCCGAACGCTTCGGCTGTCGCCGCCGGATGTTTCACGAATTCAACACAACCCGGGCGAGATGCTGGCCCCACGGGCTCAATACCACCGCGACCCATGACAGCAAGAGGGGGGAGGATGTCCGCGCCCGGATCAATGTTCTCTCCGAGTTGCCCGGAGAATGGAAAAGGGCCATCGACCGCTGGCACGCTATCAACCGGGACCGCAAAAAAATGGTCAACGGGGCGCCTGCTCCGGATAAAAATGAAGAGTATTTTTTATATCAGACCCTGATTGGCACCTTCCCGTTTTACGACCGGGAACTGCCTCTGTTTATTGAAAGAATAAAAGCGTATGTGGTTAAAGCGGCCAGGGAGGCTAAAGTCAATACCGGATGGCTGACGCCCAACAGCGCATATGAGGAAGCCCTGGCTGCTTTTGCAGAAGCGGTTTTATCTCCCGGCGAAGAAAATCTTTTTTTAAGCGAATTTTTACCGTTCCAGCAGAAGGTTGCCTGGTATGGGATTTTAAACTCCCTTTCACAGGTATTGATAAAAATAACCGCCCCGGGGGTTCCGGATTTTTACCAGGGCGCCGAACTGTGGGATTTGAATCTGGTGGATCCTGACAATCGCAGGACGGTCGATTTTGACCACCGCAGAACATTTCTTGAAAAGATCGACAAAAAGACCGCTTGCGACCCACTGGGCTTGATCGGCGACCTATTGTCGGATCCGGCAGACGGCAAGCTAAAGCTCTTTTTGATCAGCACGGCACTGCGGGCGAGGAATCGATACCGAGCTGTTTTCGATTCCGGAACCTATCTGCCTCTGAGCGTCTGCGGCAAATATCGGGAGCATGTGCTTGCCTTTGCCAGGTCCGATGGAAGTTCAACAAGCGTAACCATAGCGCCCCGGTTTTTTACCGGCCTGGCAAGGATCGGAAATTTTCCGCTCGGTATCCCGATCTGGCAGGATACCGAAGTCTTTCTGCCTGAAGGCCATTCGGCGTACTGGGAAGATGTCTTTACCCGTGAGTCCTTTTCTGCAAGGACCTCACTTCGAATCGCCGAGATCTTGAAGTATTTTCCAGTTGCCATGTTGATCAGCAAAAGGAGGTCCCCCCATGATAAATAGAGCCAGCGGAATTCTTCTTCACCTCACGTCCCTTCCATCCGTCTTCGGCATTGGGGACATGGGGCCCCGAGCCTACCGGTTCGCGGATTTTCTCTCAGAATCCGGGCAGCAAATCTGGCAGATTTTACCGTTGACCCCGGCGGATCCGGTTTTTGGCTCACCCTATTTCGGCATTTCGGCATTTGCAGGCAATCCCTTGGTGATCAGCCCGGAGCTACTGGTGGAAGAGGGTTTACTCCTGCCGCAGGATCTGGCTTCCAGGCCGCCATTTTCAGACGACCGCGTGGATTTTAAAGCCGTACGAACTTACAAAGAAAGCCTGTTTAACCTGGCCCATGAGCGCTTCAGAACCTGCGGAAAGACCGTTGAATTTGACAGGTTCTGCCGTAAAAATGCCTTTTGGCTCGACGATTTTTCTCTGTTCAGCGCGCTTAAGACCCATTTTAAAGGGGCGTCCTGGGCAAACTGGCCGCAAGATATCCGGGACCGGGATGCGCGCTCTTTGACGTCCGCTCAAAGAGAGCATGGCGACCTCGTTGAACGGGACAAATTCCTTCAGTATATCTTTGCGAAACAGTGGCGCGCGCTTAAAACCTATTGCAACCAAAAAAATATCCGGGTTTTTGGAGATATTCCGATTTATATGAAATATGAGAGTGCGGACGTCTGGGCGCACGCCGACATTTTCAAACTCGACCCAAACAAAAAGCCGCTGGTGGTGTCCGGCGTGCCCCCTGATTACTTCAGTTCCAGCGGGCAGCTCTGGGGAACCCCGGTTTACCGCTGGGATGTGCTCAAGGAAAGAAAATATGACTGGTGGGTGGAGCGGACGGCACGTAATCTGGATTGGTTCGATATGGTCAGAATCGATCATTTTCGAGGGCTGGTTGCCTGCTGGGAGGTTCCGGCAGACGAAACAACCGCCCTTAACGGAAAGTGGGTTGAAGCTTCGGCTGAAGACCTATTTAAACAGTTGCGCAAAAGGTTGGCCTGCCTGCCGATTGTTGCCGAAGACCTTGGCATTATCACCGCAGATGTCAGGGAAGTGATGCGCACATTCGGATTTCCCGGCATGAAAGTCCTTTTGTTTGCGTTCGATGAATCGCTTCCCACAAACCTCCATGCGCCGCACAACTTCGAACGCAATTGCGTGGTTTATCCCGGGACCCATGACAACAACACGGTCCGGGGGTGGTATGACAACGAAGCGAGCCCCCAGGATCGCAGGCGGCTGTTGCACTACATGGGTCGAAACGTTGATGCGTCGGAAATTCACCTGGAGATGATTCGCCTGGCCATGATGTCCGTTGCAAACATTGCCGTCATCTCCATGCAGGACCTTCTTGGACTCGGGCAAGAATCCCGGATGAACCATCCAGCCAGAGCCGGGGGCAACTGGCAGTGGCGGCTGCA
This sequence comes from Desulfobacteraceae bacterium, assembly GCA_013792055.1. Lineage (GTDB taxonomy): Bacteria > Desulfobacterota > Desulfobacteria > Desulfobacterales > ETH-SRB1 > B13-G4. The sequence continues at coordinate 20,338 of VMSQ01000189.1, read as the reverse complement.
AGAGGGGCGGCTAACCCCGCTCGTGTCAGATATGCTGCGGGAGATGACCGAATTATATGGTAGAACTTGATCTCAGAGGGAGTGAACCGGGAGTATTGTAACATGAGACGACTGATAAATGTTTCCAACAGGCTGCCGATAACCATCGGCAAAACCATCCGAAAATCCGCCGGCGGGCTGGTAACCGCCATGGAAGGGATAAGCCACGACTTTGATCTGCGATGGGTGGGGTGGGCCGGTGGTGCGATTACCGACCGCCGGCGCCGTCAGGAAATTGAACGGAAAATAGAAGCACAATACCGTTACTATCCGATTTTCCTGAGCAAAAAGGAGATCGCCGGATATTACAACGGCTTTGCCAACGCCAGCTTGTGGCCGCTGCTGCATTACATGGCCACCTATTCGCGCTATGACAAAAGCTGGTTTGATGATTATTGCAACGTTAATTCTTGCTTTGCCGAAAAGACACTGGAACTGGCCCGCCCGAACGACATGGTCTGGATTCATGATTATCATTTGCTCCTGCTGCCGGCCCTGTTGCGGAAAGCGCGGCCGGGCCTGAAAATCGGATTTTTTCTGCACACGCCATTTCCCTCTTATGAATTATTTCGCTGCCATCCAAACCGGGATGAACTGCTGTGGGGAATACTCGGCGCCGACCTGATCGGATTTCATACATATGGGTATTTACGTCACTTCCGCAGCACGGCACTGCGCCTGCTGGGTCTGGAATCACAGATGGATCATATCATCCACGGCAACCGCAAAACCTTTTTGGGGGTCTATCCGATCGGCATCAACGCCGCCAAATTTCAACAGGAATTGCAAACGCAAAATTTCCACAACCGCCTGGCCCGCTACCGCAAAGTATATAAGGACAAAAAGATTATCCTGAGTGTGGAACGTCTGGATTATACCAAGGGTATTCCCCGTCGCCTGGACGCAATCGAGATTTTTTTGAACCGCTACGGCCCTTGTGACGACCTGGTGTTTATCTTTATCAGTGTGCCTTCCCGGGGGGAGGTGCAAACCTATAGGGACTTGTCCAAAACCGTGGAGTTGAAGATCAGTAAAATTAACGGCAAGTTTTCCACCATTACCAACATCCCGATTCATTTTATGCATAAGTCTGTAAATTTCAGCGAATTGTGCGCTCTGTACGCGCTGGCTGATGTGGCCCTGGTGACCCCGTTGATGGACGGCATGAACCTGGTTGCCAAGGAATATATCGCCTGTCGGAAAGAGAAAAGCGGGGTTCTGATCCTGAGTGAATTTGCCGGCGCTGCGCAGGAGTTGTTCAACGCCTTGGTCGTAAATCCTTACGATGTCAACCAGGTCGCTGAAGCGCTTCAGTTGGCGTTGGATTTGCCGGAAAATGAAAAAAGATACCTGATGGCGCCCATGCGGGAATCGGTGATGAAAAATGACGCGGCTTTTTGGGCCCGCTCTTTTCTCAGCAGCTTGACCCATATCACCCGCAAAGATCTAACCCTGATTGCTACGCTCAAACTCTCACTGCCGGCGTTTAAGCCCTTTTGGCGATCCCGGCGCACCGCTTTTTTCCTGGATTACGACGGAACCTTGTGTGAACTCCACGATAAACCATCCGACGCGTATCCGCACGAAGATATCAAGAAGCTATTTGCCATGCTCAGTGCCCTGAAAAATTTGGATGTTTACCTTATCGCCGGCCGGAAAAGGGAAGATATGGATCAATGGTTCTCCGGCTATCGTTTTATATTGGTGGCCGAACACGGCTATTTTTATAAAGGCCCGGGGGATTCGGCCTGGAAGACCATGAACCCCACGGCAGACCTGTCATGGATGCCCGCGGTCACTAATATTTTCAAGGACTTTTCTGCTTCCACGCCGGGCAGCGCCGTGGAAGTGAAAACCACGTCGGTGGTCTGGCATTATCGCAAGTCCGACCCGGAATTCGGCGCCTGGAAAGCCGGTGAACTGGCGGGTGAACTGCATGAAATGCTTTCGAACCAACCGGTGGCAATCTACCGGGGGAAAAAGATCGTGGAAGTCAGCTCCCTGCAGCTTAGCAAGGGACTGGTTATGGAACACTTTATCAAGTTGCATCATTATGACGCCGTACTTTGCGCCGGGGATGATGAGACCGACGAAAGTATGTTTCAACTGGAACACGAAAACCTGATCAGCGTCAAAGTCGGCAGCGAAGAAACCCGGGCTGACTTTACGGTGATCGATCCAGCCACATTTCGGGACTTTTTAAAAAAAGCGTTAAAAAAAATATCCCGCCATAAGGCCTAACCAACAATTTATCCAAACTCGGATAAGGAAGGAATGTAAAAATGCCGGCGAACATTCAAAATCTTGATTTTTTTTTGTGGGCTGCCGCCCTCCTGGCCGGAGCAGTCCTGTCCGGATTTCTTCTTGACTACCTGCTCTTCAGGCTGGCGGTTAAATTTTTCCGGCCCGAAGCCGGCAGCGTGCGGGAATCTTTTATGCTGCATTGCCGGCGCCCCGCCCGCTGGCTGGTGGTCCTGCTCAGCGTGCATATATTCCTGCCCACCCTGGAAATGACCTTTCCCGACAACCGGATTATGGGTGTGCCCAAACAAATCCTGGTGATCCTTCTGATCTGGTCGATAGCCTGGCTGCTGATTCAGTTGACCAAAGTACTGGAAGATTGGCTCGGCCGGCGTTTCCGGTTAGATGTGCAAGACAACTTGGCCTCCCGAAAAATTCATACCCAAATCAGGATCTTAAACCGTATCGTCACCGCTGTGATCCTGATCCTGGCATTTTCTACCATGCTCATGACCTTTGAGAAAATCCGTCAATTCGGTACCACTCTTCTGGCCTCGGCCGGAATTATCGGGGTTATCGTCGGAATGGCGGCCCAACGAACCATTGCCACCTTTATCGCCGGGTTGCAGATTGCTTTCACGCAGCCGGTCCGGGTGGACGACGTTGTCATCGTAGAAAATGAATGGGGGCGAATTGAGGAAATCACCCTGACATATGTGGTGATCCGAATCTGGGATCAGAGACGGTTGATTGTGCCGGTTACTTATTTTATCGAAAAACCCTTCCAGAACTGGACCCGGATTAGCGCGGATTTGCTGGGGACCGTTTTTCTCTACGTGGACTACACCGTGCCGGTGGAGACCATCCGCAATGAACTGCACCGGATACTGAAAACCTCGGCACACTGGGACGGTAAAGTCTGGGGCCTGCAGGTCACCGATACCACCGAGCGGGTCATGGCTCTGCGGGCGCTGATGAGCGCCGCCGATGCCTCCACCGCTTGGAACCTGCGCTGCGAGGTTAGAGAAAAATTACTTGACTTTATACAGAAAAACTATCCCAACAGCCTGCCCAAGCTGCGTGCGGAAGTAAGTTCCTCCGAAAACCGTCCCGGAGCAAAGGATGATAACGCCCTTGGAGCGGCAGGCTTAATACCGACAGTTCCTTGCGACCCGGCCAAGGGCTGATGGCGACATCGCGCGATGGTATCCGTTTCGCCTCTTGGGAAAGCCCTTAACAGGAGGCCGCTGCCGCTTGGCGTTTGTTCTTCACTTCACAAGGGGATTTCTATGGTATCACCCGTTTTCAAGTTGAAAAGCTTGCCTTTGCACCCGACCTGTATCGGCCCGGAAGCGCAAGGAAATGCATGCACCTTGATCCTTTGGGGGGTTACTTCAACCGAAAGGGAATGCCCGCGATAACGCATGTGCATGCGAAGTCTTCTGAGTTCCTTGGGCAGAACCGGGTTAAGCCACAAGACCTGACCACGGGCCTCTAAGCCCGTGTAGCCCTCTTGAAGGATATCCACAACGCCGGCCATGGCGCCGAGGTGAATGCCTTCCGGGGTTGTCCCCCCCTGAATATCCGACACGTCACTTTGAAGGGTCATGATGAACTGTTTCCAGGAGCGCACCCTGTCAGAACGTGCCAGTACCCACGAGTGCACCACATGGCTCAAAGTCGACCCATGCGAGGTTCGCTTGAGATAATAGTCAATGTTTCTGGGGATGGTCTCATATTCGAACGGGTAACCAAGCTGTTGAAAAAGCCCGCTGATCTCCTCTGATGAAAACAGATAAAAAAGCATGAGAACATCGGCCTGTTTGGACGCTTTGTACCGATTGGGAGTGTCGCCTTCCGCCTCCAGGATCCGGTCCAAGCGCTGAATATCCTTATATTTTTTTCGGTAACCCTTCCAATCGAACTCCTCCAAACGGTCATAGCCTTCAAATTGGCTGATGATGCCGTCATCGTGAAACACGATGCGCATCTTTCGGCTGATGTCACGCCAGCGCGTTTTCTCTTCATCGAGCACCCCCAATCGCTCGCACAGATCCCTGGATTCAACTTCCGCCAGGAGGTCAAAAAGTTCAAGCGCACGACTCAATATCCAGACTGCCATTATATTGGTGTAGGCATTATTGTTCAGGCCCGGTTTTTCTGCACCGGGATAGCGGTCATGATATTCGTCCGGGCCCATGACACCCAGGATCTCATACCGGTCAAGATCAGGATTGTAAGTCGAGATGCTTTCCCAGAAGCGGGCAATCTCCAAGAACATTTCCGCCCCATAGAACGACAGAAATTCCATGTCTCCCGTAACCTGGAAGTACTGCCAGATGTTATAGGCGATCGCAGCGTTTACATGGCGTTGCAGATGTGAATTGTCCGGAAGCCAGCGTCCCGACTGCGGATTGAGATGAATCCGCTGGGTTTCCTCTCGCCCGTTGCTTGCGCTTTGCCACGGATAGATCGCACCTCGCCAGCCCTCCTTTTTGGCGGCGGCGCGGGCCTCACCCAGACGTCGATAACGGTACATCAGCAGTGCCCGCGTGATTTCGGGAACACGGAAATTAAAGAAAGGAAAAATATACAGCTCGTCCCAGAAAATATGTCCCCGATAGGCTTCACCATGCCAGCCCCGCGAGGGCACGCCGACGTCAAGATCTATGGTATGCATCGATGTTGTCTGTAAAACATGGAACATATACAGGTGCAAAACCAGACCGGCGTTGCCGCCGGCACCTGGATCGCGCGGTATGGATCTTGAGTCGTACACTCGGGTTCTTTGACTTTTCGGCTTCCGGAACTCGATTTCAAAACGGCGCCACAGTTGTTCCCAGGCCAGGGAGTGGGTTTTTAAAAGGGCATTGAAGGAGCCGGCGCTTTCGACTGCTTTTCCGGCTTCCAAATTCCACTCGGAAATTCCCCGATCCCTGGACGTGAAGAGTGAAACCACTTTTTCCAAAGCGATTATTTCGCCTTTTGTAACATCTACGGTGAGTTCCTGGGCGATATAGCCGGGCTCTTCAATAACACGGCGCTCGAGTAAGAGGGGATCTTTTTTCTTGAGAACGCGAGTTCTTGCGGCCTGAACCAAATGAAGCTTGGACTGATTGGTTCGAACTTCCAGATAGATGACGTCGCTGTTAAACGAACCTGCATTCAGGGGTTCCAGATGCCGGTTGTTCAGACTTTGATAACGTTTTACACCGGCATTGACTACGCGACCGTCCAAGGCGGATCGGATCGTCACTGCTCCCGACCAGTTTTCAGCGGTCAAAACGATCTCCTGCGCGGCAAGGTGCGGGTTACCCATATGGACCAGACGTCGGCAGGTCATGCTGGTTTCTCTTCCCTGCCTGTCACGGAAACGGATTGTGCGCGATAATACGCCTTTTCGTATATCCAGCTCCTGGCGATAGGAGAGAATTTCAACCGTCATCAGGCTAAACCAGCTTCCGTCGTCTATGCGGAAATTAAGCGGCAGCCAGTTGGGCAAGTTTACAAGGTCTTCATTTTCAATCACCCGTCCGGCGATTTCAGTGGAAAGCCGGTTATAGCCGCCGGCAAGGTAGGTTCCGGGGTAGTGGATCGCATCGGCTTGCGCTTCCGACCCGGCGCCCCTGGTGGCAAAGTAGCCGTTGCCAAGGGTGCACAAAGCCTCCCGCAGGCTTTCCTTTTCAGGGTCGAACCCGTCATAAATGAATATCCAATCGTTCATCAGGTCCCTCCTTTAAGTATCGAAATAAGCGATCTAAGAAAGTCCATGACTTCGCCGGGATCTTCCAGGACATATCGGGCCGCCGTAAGCGGTAGATTATCCGTGGCGCCGGCGTGCCTCACGAGGATTCCGACGCCCCAGTCTATGAGCACGTTGAAGGCATCTTCATCCGTGGTATCATCACCGATATATAAGGGCAGCACATCCGGCTGCCTCAACCCCAGATGTTCAAGCAGCCAGAGCAAGGCTTTGCCTTTGTGCCAATCGATTTTAGGCTGAAGCTCATAGACTTTCTTTCCGTGCCCTTTGCGCAGCCGATTGTGATCTGCCAGCACCTGATCGACAGCGGTCTCGACTGCTTCCGCTTCTTGCTCAGCTACCCGGCGGTAATGAACAGCGATGGAAAATTTCTTGCGTTCAACAAGGACGCCGGCGATGGCGTGCAACCGATTCCTGAGGGCCTGTTCAGCGATGCTGAGCACCGGCAGAAAATCGAGACCCTGCTGAGATTTTATATGTTGTCCTCGCGGACCCGCAATGTCGAAGCCATGACTGCCTGCATAGAATATATTGTCAATTCCCACCAGATTCTGCACATCCTGCAGGTCTCTTCCGCTTATCACTGCTACCTGGCAGTAAGCTGCAAGAGCGCTTACCGTTTCGCGGGCATCATCAGACAAAACCGCCAGTTCGGGACGTTCCACAATCGGCGTCAAGGTGCCGTCATAGTCCAGAAAAACGAATATGGGCTTGCCGGCCATCAATTGCCTGATTTCATCCATGGCTTCCAGAGCGGAAGGCAAAATTCCCCCGCTTTCTTTACGCTCGTTTAAACGATTGTCCACTGAAATCTGCGAGAGATTGCCGACCACAATTTCGGCCCCACTCGCTTTAAGTGATGCGGACTGACCGATTCGATCCACTCCGATAACGCAACCGAAATTTCCCTGCCTGCCTGCTTGCACACCGGCGATGGCATCTTCAACAACGATGGCGCGTGCGGGGGTAACGCCCAGCCGTTGTGCGGCTTCGAGGAAAATATCCGGCGCAGGTTTTCCCTTCAAGTTCAGATTGAGCGAATCCACACCATCCACCTTGACATCAAACAGATCATAAATCTTTGCTGCCTTCAAGACTACAGCACAGTTTTTGCTTGAAGATACAATCGCTGTTTTGATTCCCGCTGCTTTTAACTTGTAAATAAGCTTAATTGAAAGCTCATAAGTCTCCACACCGTTTTTTTCCAAATATTCATGCAGGAAGATGTTCTTTCGATTGCCAAGCCCGCAAATAGTCTCTTTATCGGAGGGATCATCCGGTGTGCCGTAAGGAAGCGCTATCCCTCTGGAGGCGAGAAAGTTCTTGATCCCTTCGTAACGCGGTCTGCCGTCCACATATTTTCGGTAATCGTTCTTACTGTCAAACGGTTTAAAGGATCCGCCTTGGAGCGCCGCGCTTTTCTTAAGGTATTCATCAAACAGCTTCTTCCAGGATGCCGCATGAACCTTAGCGGTTTTGGTGACGACGCCGTCCAGGTCAAAAAGGACTGCGTCAAATGATGATTTCGAGATAATAAAACCCGGCTTTTTTTTTCTGAACATATCGACCCCTCCGTCTCAAACTGATTGCAATTGATGGGGCAAGGCAACTGTAATTAAAGGCCTTTAGACTGCATCCAAACCGCCCTCCATGGTTAAATTGTTTTTGTAGATGTCGTCATCAACGGGGACAGCTCCTTCAATGGAGCAAATATAATCTGAAATTTCCCTGCCCGGTTCATTTCTGCCGATGCGTGATATAAATCGCGTATATCTTCCCAGCTTTTTCAGGTAATAAGCAAAGTTAAATGGTGCCCCGCCCAAACGGCGGTATTCAAGAAAGATATCAAAAAGCATTTCTCCAACGACGAGTACCATTAATTATTTTTATAGCCTATTTCTGTCGGAACCGGATTTTTGAGCTTAAATTATACGAGAACTACACTTCGCCATGCCTTTATATAATGGATAGCTATGGGCCACTTATTCATTTACATAACAATAGGTTATATGTGCGCGAATGTCAAACTGATTTTCGACAGTTTGAAAAATAAGTTCTTTGAAAACAAGGAGATAGAAAGAAAAAATCGATTTAAGACACTACACCCATGCCAAGTTTAGAACCGATTACAGAGCGGCAATGAACAGTCGTTTTTCGGTAGAAGCCGCCGAAAGCGGTAGTGCTTTTGTCGGCTTTGGAGATGCGGATCTGGATCTTATTTTTCTATTATTCATAAAGAGCGCTCTGTATATGCTGATAATACAGTAAGAGTAAATGGACTGGTGCTCCAGATTGAGCAATCTCCTTATCGTATTTCCTTTGCCAGGTGCAAAGTTGATGTATATGAGCATTTAGATAGTACTTATTCTATTATATGGAAAAAAACGGGCACTTGGCAGGTACAACGCTGAAGGTAAGCTGATAGGTCTAAATAAGAACTCAGTCCTTCAATCCTCTCGCGAGGTATCTCCTTGTAAAATACCATACGGACAGGACAAGGAAGGGCATGGCAAAACACCCTGGCCTTCCGTTAAGCAATCACAAACCGGATAATTCATTTGCTATGAAAACCGGACATCTTGAAATGCTATTGACAAAGCATAATAAAAAGTTTGACAAATACTCAGGATGTTGGGAATCGCTCAAAACGTCCGACAAAGGGGAGCAAAATAACCAGTGTTTGCTAATTTCATACATTTTATAATAGTTCTTTTAATATATACCACATACCAGCCCCCTGAAGAACCGAACTTCTCTCCCCTTGAAACTTCTTTGCTGTTTCTTGGCTTAATTATTGTCTTTGCATATTTTACCCGTATGCAGTTTCATATACTTGAAAAACGAATCCCAAAAGACAATGTTTTACGTATTGACCATAGAATAAATGCAATAATAAGTCAGCAGTCTGTTATGGCAATAGTCCTTTTTGCCATAGATATTTATGGACTGAATCTTACTTCATTTTTTGAAAACATACCTTTATTTAATCTTATTCCAACCTTACAGGCATTAGTTTTTATTGGTCTTTTTGTGTTTTATCTTGCTATTATCTGGACTTATGCCTACGGGCCATATAAAAGGCTTTACACGACCGACCTGTCAAGGCGTTCTTATGTTTTGTCTAATATTTCATTCTCCATCCCCGTCCTTTTCCCATGGCTTCTGCTGTCAGGAATTGCCGACATTATCAATGCGCTTCCATTTGAACCGCCAAAGCATTTTATTTCCACTCCAGAAGGACAGGTGGTCTATTTTATAGTCTTTCTTTCCGCAGTTGTAATAATCGGCCCGGTAATGATTCAAAAGTTTTGGAGATGCAAACCACTTGAATCAGGTTATTTGAGAAGCAGAATCGAAAAACTTTGCAGGAGGGCCGGATTAGAATACGCCAATATACTTTACTGGCCCATATTCGGCGGCAGAATGATTACAGCAGGTATCATGGGCCTAATTAAAAAATCTCGATATATTCTTATTACAGAAGCCCTGCTTCAATACCTTGATCCGGAAGAAATGGATGCCGTAATTGCGCATGAAATAGGCCATATCAAAAGAAAACATCTACATTTTTATCTGGTATTTTTTATTGGATACATATTTCTTTCGTATACCACCTTTGATCTTCTCATCTATTTCATTATCTATACTGATCCAATATACAGATTAATAAGCAGTTCGGGTATTAACTACGATACAATAATCTCGGCCATTTTCAGCCTGATTATAATCATTATGTTTTTTATCTACTTCCGCTATGTCTTCGGATATTTTATGCGCAACTTTGAACGTCAGGCAGACACATATGTATATGCTCTCTTCCCCAGCGCAAAACCGCTGATATCTACATTCAAAAAGATAGTAGCAACGACCGGACAGTCACCGGACATGCCGAACTGGCATCATTTCAGCATTAAAGAACGAATTGAATATCTCAATTTATGTGAAGAAGACAAAACCCATATAACCAGACAGGACCGAAAAATAAAAAAAAGTATTGCCGCATATCTTGCAGCAATAGTTATAATAGGAGGTATTGGATATAACTTAAATTATGGTGAAACCGGAAGGAGGTTGAGCAATCATTTCATCGAAAAAATACTATTAAGAGAGATTAACAAGACACCGGATAATCCGTACCTTTACAGCAATCTGGGAGATCTTTATTACAATCTCAATAATTATACGGAAACAATCAAAGCATACGAAAAATCAATAGGTCTTAAACCGGACAACCAGCATGTTTTAAACAATCTTGCATGGCTTTATGCTGCATGTGATGATAAAAGCCTGCGCAACCCTGAACGCGCCTTGCATCTTGCCTTGAATGCTGCGGATCTTGAAAAATCTCCACACATATTGGACACTCTTGCTGAATGTTACTATATAAACGGCCTGCTGGAAGAAGCCGTATCTGCTGAATTATATGCGCTTAGAATAGCTAAAAAAGAACGTTCATATTACGAAAATCAACTGAAAAAATTTAGAGTTGCCGCTAACAGTGGGCAGTAGTCAGGGGTTAGCTGGAAAAGATCACCTGTTTTGTAAATTTTCAATTATGACAACAATTATGGCTTTACCTTTTTATAATTAAAATGTTATGATAAATACATCATAATATTACAATTTTACCTCTGGCCAAAACATGCTCGGGAATTAAACCTAAATTGAGCGATTTGGGAATTAGATGGAACATGGCTAACAAAACTGTCTACATATACAAGTTCGACTTTGAAGTCGGTTATTTAATAAAAAGCCCGTGTAAAGAGTGTAACAGAAGGAAAAGTTTCCCTGAATGCGCTGACGATTGCAGTGCCCTGGATAAGATACAAACAATTTTATCTGAAGCAAGGTCTTGCTCAAGAAGCATTTGAATGGCGTCGTAAAAAGTCCCATCTACTGCGTTGTAGTATTTTTTCAGACCCTCGACATACTATATGTATGCCTTCGGCCCTGAAAAACTCCTACGCCTTGTATATGAACCTTTTTACTTAGCCATCTAAAGTTAAATCCGTGACTTTTTAGGAGTTTGTCAATATTAAAGATATGATGAAATCAGAGCAATTATCATCCCGCTTTTATGAAATTTCTGAAAAAGAAAAAGGAAAAATTTCAATCCTCTTAAAAGGTAAAATTGATATTAAAAACTCGGCCCACATTCTTAAAAAACTTACTCCTGCCATAAAGGGCAATTCCCTTTCTTCACTGGTAATAGACCTTGGCGAAGTTGATTATCTTGATGATTTTGGAGCGCTTGTTCTTCTTGAGATAAAACACCTCGTGGCCGAACAAAAGGCAAAGTTTAATGTTGTTAATGTCAAAGACAATATAAAAGAAATTCTTTCATTAGTTAATTTTGAATCTCATGAATATTTTGTACCTCTGAAAAAATATAAGCCCCCCAATATTCTTGTAGATCTTGGTGAAACAGCCATACAACATACTGACAATATAAGGTTTTTCATTTCCTTTCTGGGCTCTGTTATTCTGTCTTTTATCCATGTCTGTATTCATCCTAAAGACCTGCGTATAAATGACACTATAACATATATGAAAAAAACCGGTGTGGATGCCCTGCCTATAGTTGCACTCATCAGCTTTCTGCTCGGACTTGTCATGGCATTCATGTCATCCCTTCAACTGCAGCAATTCGGCGCAAACATATATGTTGCCTCGCTGGTATCTATTGCTATGGTATCGGAACTTGGACCGATTATGACAGCAATTGTCGTGGCTGGAAGATCCGGCTCTGCTTTTGCTGCAGAAATTGGTTCCATGAAGATTTCAGAAGAAATTGATGCTCTTTTTACTATGGGATTTAACCCAACAATATTTCTGGCCGTTCCCAGAATCATAGCCTGCATTATTGTTGTTCCGCTATTAACTCTTTTTTCAGATGTATTCGCAATTTCAGGAGGACTCCTGGTGGGAGTATTTATGCTTGATCTGAGCACAACATCCTATATAAATCAAACAATAAAAACACTTACGCTGTTTGAAGTAATGTGGGGCATGGGTAAAAGCTTCGTATTTGCAGCAATTGTAGCATGGATAGGATGTTTGAGAGGTTTTCAGACAAGAGGTGGCGCTGATTCTGTCGGCAACGCCGCGACATCGGCTGTTGTCAGCAGTATTTTTCTGATAATACTTTTTGATTCAATTTTTGCCGTGCTTCGCAGTTTCTGGTAATAATTCTCAGCCAATGAAAAAACAAGCCATCATAAATGTAAAAAATCTTGTTGCCCGGTACGGAGATGATTTAATCCTTAAGGATATAAGCTTTGATGTCTTTGAAGGAGAAATACTGGTAGTCCTTGGCAGCAGTGGATGTGGCAAATCAACCCTGCTAAGACATATGATCGGACTCGATAGGCCTTTCTCGGGAAATATAATGATAGAGGGCGAAGATATTACATCAAGTGATGATTCACACTTTAACGCGCTAAAAAAAATAGGGGTTTTGTTTCAAAGCAGCGCTCTGTTCGGATCAATGACCGTAGCTGAAAATATAGCTCTTCCTATTCAGGAATATTCTGGTCTTTCAAAAAGTTCTATAGCAAATTTAGTCAGGATGAAACTTTGTATGGTTAATCTTGACGGGTATGAAAATTACCTGCCCTCAGAAATTAGTGGAGGAATGAAAAAAAGGGCTGGATTAGCAAGGGCTCTGGCGCTTAATCCAAAAATTCTTTTTCTCGATGAACCAACAGCCGGCCTTGATCCTGTCAGCTCTGCAGAAATCGATGAATTGATTTTATTAATCAATAAAAGCATCGGAGCTACAATTGTTATTGTTACTCATGCACTTGACAGCATATTAAACATTGCGCAACGCATAATTATGCTTGATAAAAAAACAAAAAGTATAATTGCTGAAGGAGATCCCAGATATTTGAAAGATAATAGTCAAAATGTATCCGTCAGGCAGTTCTTCAATCGCAAAGCAAAAAGCAGGATATAAAAATGGCTTCTATTAAAACCAAATTTACTGTAGGTCTTTTTGTAATGATAGGATTTGTCATAGCCATGGTTACAATAATGTGGCTTGGGAAATTCCATTATCTTGAAGAAAGTCAGTATTATATCGTTTATTTTGATGAATCTGTCCAAGGGCTTGACAAGGATTCCCCTGTTAAATACAGGGGTGTATCCATAGGACGGGTTGAGAATATAGTCGTCGCGCCTGACGCAGCCCTGATTAAGGTAATATTAAAAATTGAATCCAGCTTAAAGCTGGAAGATCATCTTGAAGACATGGTTGCCGAGTTAAAGTCAGTAGGTATTACCGGTATAATGTTTATTGAGCTTGAACGAAAAAAGGATGACGAGCCTGACCTTTCACCTGAAACAACTTTTCCTTCAGAATATCCTGTTATTGCCACAAAACCATCTAACATAAGTCAGATTATAAAAGGTATAGATAATGTGCTGAATCAAATCAATGCACTGGACTTGCAAGGAATAACTGCTGAGTTTAAAAACACGCTCGACACGATAAACAAAACTGTCGCGGATGCACAAATCGAAAAAATATCATCTGATATCAAAGCATCTCTTGATAAGGTGGAATTAATGCTGGACGTAAAAAAATGGAATAACGTAATGGAATCCTTTATTCATGCCAGCTCATCATTTAATAATTTTTCAGTGAACGCTGATAAAACAGTCGGCAAGATTGATAGTATTGTTGAAGAAAACAAAAAAGAATTTACAGAAGCTATCTCCAATTTTAAACATACCATGAAAGATGCAGATATTTTAATGGGGAATGGTTCGGAACTTATTAAAAATGCAGATGTAAAATTTTCAATTCTGCAGCGCCAGCTTTTTATAACTCTGCAAAATTTAGAAAAGGCAAGTTATAATATGAACAGGCTCTTAGATCTTATATCTGATCAGCCTTCGCAAATTATCTTCGGAGAGCCGCTCGCTGAAAAAAACGTGGAACCAATTAAATAAAATGAATTATTCAAAAAAAATTATTTATTTGATTATCCTTTCAGCCCTGCTTGTATGTGGTTGTCTGAATTTAACACAGAAACCAAACAAAAAAATTAATTACTACACATTGGAATATGATCCTCCTAAAGCCGCAAGTCTAAAATCCCTTCCATTTGTTATTTATATTGAACGCTTTAATGTAGCTCCTTTATACGACTCAACCAGGATAATATACAGTCAAAAAAAGTTTATAAGAGATGCTTATATTTATCATAAGTGGATGGCAAACCCAGGCGATTTTGTCACTTATTATCTGACAAGGGATATAAAGTGCTCTTCACTCTTCAGAACGGCATTCAGTTCAAACAGCAGTTGTTCATCAACATATATAATTAACGGAACAGTTGATGAGTTTTTTGAACAAGACGACAATGATATTTGGAAAGCAGTTCTTTCCATAAACATCACGCTTATGTCAAAAAATGAACCGGATATCAGCAAAAGCGTGCTCATGCAAAAACAATACAGCGCCATAGAACCTTGCAGCAGTAAAAATCCACAGTCTCTTGCAGAAGCTATGAGCAAAGCAATGGCAAATATCTCCGGCAGAATTATAAGGGATGTATATAAATGCATAGAAGATAAAAAGTAACCGTTCAGAGGTTCAGCGGTTCAGATGTTCAGGGTTGATTGAAGGTTAACGAAAGAAAAGTAACTCTGAACCATGAACCTGAGTGGTTGACTACTCGACCACTTGACTACTCGACTACTCGACTATTTAAAGGCTTACATTATGACACCTCAAAATCTAAGCACCATTCCCGCATGGAACAGCCTGAAGAAACATGCTGAAAACTTCAGCCGCCCCGAGAAGCACTTAAAATATCTCATCAAAGAAAATGACCGGCTCGAAAAATTCTCCTTAAAACACAAGCATATCTTCTATGATTTTTCCCGTCAGAGAGTAGATGAAAAGGCCATGTCTCTACTTTTTAAACTGGCAGAAGCAAGAAAACTAAAAGAGCGGTTTATTGCAATGATGAATGGTGAAAAAATAAATGTTTCTGAAAACAGAGCTGCTCTTCATACTGCTTCAAGAAATTTCTCAGGCAATTCTATTTTTATAGATGAAAAAGATGTAATGCCCGAGATAATCAAAACAAGAGAGAATATCCGGGAATTTGCTTCAGAAGTTCATAATGGGAAGATAGCCGGATCAAGCGGCAGACCTTTTAAACATGTTGTTGTAATAGGAATCGGGGGATCTTATCTGGGCACAGAGTTTGTTTCACGTGCCTTGGAAGCCTTTGCGAATAAAGATATTAAAATACATTTTTTGTCGAATGTAGATATCCATAATTTTGGGAACTTAGTACCCACCATAGATCCTGAAACTACCTTGTGGATAGTTATTTCAAAAAGCTATACAACAGCCGAAACTACAGCTAATACAAATCTTGCTGTTTCATTTATGAAAGAAAAAGGACTTGATCCTTCTAAGCACCTTGTAACCGTTACCAGCAAAGGAAGCCCCGGAGACGATCCTGCAAATCCTGTTCTGGCTTCATTTCACATGTTCGATTTTATAGGAGGCAGATACAGTGTAACCTCTGCGGTTGGCGGTGTACCTCTTAGTCTGTATCTGGGATATGATAAGTTTGAGCGTTTTTTAAAAGGCGCAGAAGAAATGGATATTCACGCAAAAAATGCTCCATTTGAAAAAAATATCCCTCTGGTCGCTGCTCTTATTTCAATATGGAACAATAATTTTCTGGGATATCAAACTCAGGCAATAATTCCCTATGCATCTCCGCTGCAAAAGCTGGCGCCCCATATTCAGCAGCTCAGCATGGAAAGTAACGGCAAATCAGTAACGCAGGAAGGCCATTCCCTGGATGAACCCGCAGGCGCTGTTGTTTTTGGAGAGCCGGGCACAAATGCGCAGCATTCTTTTTTTCAACTGGCGCATCAGGGACGTCCCTTTCCCATTGAGTTTATAGGAGTGATCAAACCTCAGTATAATCAGTATAATTACAAATCAAAGGGCGTTACAAATCATCAGGAATTGTGGGCAAATCTGATCTCACAGCCGGCAGCACTTGCTTTGGGAAAAGAAGATAAGAATAAAGCAAAATACTTTCCGGGCAACAGGCCCTCTTCCACCATACTTATAAACGATCTTTCGCCTGAAAGTGTTGGCCATCTCTTGTCATTTTATGAGGCAAAAACTGTTTTTGAGGCTTTTATATGGGGAATAAATCCCTTTGACCAGTTTGGTGTGGAGCTGGGAAAAAAATTAGCATCTGATATTAGAAATGAGCTGGCATTAAAAAATGAACAAAAAGATCACAGATTTGAAAACATGGATAACATAACAAAATTCTATCTTGATACATTGTTTTCAGGCAAGTTATAATAAATTTAAATTTTGGAAAAGATAGGGTGTCGAACAACAGAAAATATCATGAGTATAATTAAAGTAGTAAATAAATATAAGATTGATGAACAACCTAATGATTTTTCTTTCTGGCAATTGAAATCATATGAGGAACGAATCGATGCGTTAGAACAAATTCGTCAAGAATTCAATAATTGGAAATACAATGCTGAGCAAAGATTTCAAAGAGTTTATAAAATTATTAAACGAAAATAATGTAAAATATCTGGTTGTCGGTGGGTATGCTGTCGCTTTCCACGGGCATCCTCGCTACACAAAAGACCTCGACATTTGGATAGAGTCGTCCCAGAAAAATGCGCAGAGGCTATTAAGTGCATTAGATCAATTTGGATTTGGTTCATTAGGTCTTGAATTGGAAGATTTCATTGCTACAAATCAGATCATACAGCTTGGCTACCCTCCCAATAGAATTGATTTGTTAACAACAGCCGGTGGTTTGGATTTTGGGGAGTGTTATAAATCTAAAGTTAGTGAATATATACATGGAATTCAGATTGATTTCATTGATATTGAGAACTTAAAAAAGAACAAGCGAGCTACAGGCCGATCTCAAGATTTGGCAGATTTAGAAAATTTGAGATGACTTTCCTCCCCAAAGAGAATCATGAAGACCGGACTTACGCTCAATTACCCTTGATATCGAAGTTCTTAAAACTTCTTCTTTACCCAATATTGTTACACTCTGGCTGGCCCTTGTAATACCTGTATAAATAAGCTCTCTTGAAAGTACAGGATAGTCTTTATCCGGCAAAACGAGAAAAACATTTTCAAACTCAGACCCCTGACTCTTGTGAACTGTCATCGCATAAACCGTTTCATGCTGTGGCAATCTGTAAGGCAAAAACTGTTTTAATTCTCCGGAAGTGCCGCGAAAAAATACATGCATATCATTACTGGCAGAGCCTTGAATTGGCATGGTTATGCCGATATCCCCGTTAAAAAGGCTGAGTTTATAGTCGTTGCTGGTTATGAGAATCGGTCTCCCTTTATACCACAAATTTTCAGTCTGTATCAGGTTTTCACGTCTCAATATCTGTTCAATAATTTTATTTACTGCATATACTCCGAATTGCCCCATCTTTACAGCGCATAGTATTTTAAAGCGATTAAAGAGTTTAAGGGCTCTGCCCGGGTCATCGGTTCTAAGATATTCTGAATAAAACTCAACAACCTTATCCGTAAGGATTTGTTTGAAATTATCAGCCGACAGTATTTCCTCAAATATTATACTTCTGTCATTCTTATTTTTAAGCAGGTCTAATGTTTTATCAATGTCTCCGAGCTTCACAGCATGGCTTAACCCTCCAATTCCACTGCTATCAGCGAACCTGTAATTTTTTTTCAAAACAACAATGCAGTCATGTAAAGCCTTTATGCCTTTATGTTGTTTGATAGAATCAGTAATTTTTTCATCTGTTAATTCTTCAACCTTATTAACAAAATTTGTCGTAAATCCGCGAAGACTTTTGTTGCCGCAAATGTCGCCAAGCACTGAACCCGGATCCACGGATGCAAGCTGATCGCTGTCCCCTATCAGTATGAGCCTTGCATCAACCGGAACAGCCTGTATGAGCTTTGACATTAAGGGCAGGTCAACCATAGAGGCTTCATCTACCACAACGATATCGGCAGGGAGGGGGTTTTCAGAATTATGACGAAAAAAAGGAGATCTGATAATAGTTTTCAGCAGCCTGTGAATTGTAAAAGCTTCTGTGGGTATGGCTGCTTTGATATAATCTTTGCAATTTAGCTTTTTTTTAATGTTTCCGATGGATTCACTTAATCTTGCTGTTGCCTTTCCTGTTGGAGCTGTAAGAAATATCCTAAGGCTTTTTTCTTTGCCTGTCTGTTCAATTAACATGGCAAGTATCTTTGCAATAATTGTTGTTTTACCTGTTCCAGGGCCGCCGGAAATAACACAAAACTTTTTAAAAGCCGAAGTTATGGCCGCGACCTTCTGCCGGTTAATATCGCCATCTATTATTTCAGGGAAAAGTCTCTTTATGCTGTCTTTTATAAGCAATAAATTTATACCGCCGATATCTTCTTTGGTACGCTTTTTTATAGAATCAGAAAGTTTTTTTTCATATTCCCAGTAGCGATAAAGATAAAGTCTGTTTCTTTCATCAAGTATAAGGGGGCAAAGATCTTCCGGTCTTCCGACAATCCTTGTTGAAATCAAATTTTCCTTCCATACGGAAAGCTCAGGACATATAACGGCATCCATTCCATCATCTTTTTCGAGCAGCGTTTTCCCGGCAAATGATGCAAGGTCAAGACACACATCTCCCTTGCCTGTAACATTACTTGCAAGAGCTGCTCCCAGAAAAATTTCCTGATATTTGCTGTCCGCAAGATTCGCCATAAACCCTGCGAAATGAACGTCTATATCAGTTAGTATTCCTGCCTGATGTAACCTTACCAAGTTATCTTTGTTCATAATAAAATCAGTTGTAATATTTTATAAACCAAACCGGCTGTGCGTAAGCTTCAGACAGCCTTAAGTTGGTAGTTCCATTGATTTAAAAATCTGCTCGCTTTTCCGAAACTAGTTACGACAACCTCTTTCTTCGCTCTTGTTGCCGAGACATATAATAATGCTCTTTCATGGACTTCAGATTCTCTTTTAATAATTGGATCAGAGGAATTAGTCCCAGTGCCTTCAAATGGTACAACGCCTTCATTGACACCGGCAATTATAACTCTGTCAAACTCAAGTCCCTTTACACGATGCATTGTTGCCAGACGCAGGCCAGGTGATGACCGGTCTTCAGCCTCGCTGCGGCGGACAAGGTAGATTTCAAAACCTTTGGCAGATATAGCGCTTTCATATTGTTTTAGAAGATTGTTTGTCCGTGCTACCAAGCACACTTCCTTGATTGAACCGGTTTCATTTTTTATCTTCTCGATATATTCAGCAATAAAACTAACTTCCTCCTGAAAATTATTGAAATATCTGACATCGGGCATGGTACCATGTAATAATGCTTTATAGCCTTTCTGGTCATCAGTTCCTCCATCAAGATCATCAACCTTAATGCCTTTAAGCAAACCTACGGCCCATTTCCGGGTTTCGTCAGTAGTCCGATAGTTAATCCTGAGTTTTCTGCCACGGCCACGAATGTTTATACCACATTGACCCAGAACGACCTTATGCCGATAAATTCTTTGATGCGCATCTCCGACAATGAAAAGGTCATTTTTCTTTTCTTCAGGTATCATTTGCCTTATCAGTTTGAATGCCTGTATGCCCATATCCTGAGCCTCATCAACAATTATTGCTTTATAAGGAAGTATTTCTTTTTTTCTCTCCAATAAAAGTCTCGCATCCCGCATAGCGTCATTGCCTTCCCTTAAACCATGCTCATTTAATAAAGCTCGATATTCTTCAAATACTGTCCAGACCGCTTTGCGAGTTTTACGATTTAGCCGAACACCTCTGCCCACACGAGATGCTTTCATATAGTCTTCAGCAGAAGTAATAGCTTGAGGTTGGATGACCCGTTCCCATTCTTCCCTATAGAAAGACAAATCAAAATCAAGCTCGCTCGGCACCAAATCCAGTGCTTTATTCCATAAAGGCTCTGTTCGATAACCATAGTCAATTTTATAATCATAGCCATTCTTTTTCAAAAATCCTGCAACCCATCTGTCAAGATTCACAACCTCGATTCTGCGCATCATTTCTCTTGAGCAGATTTTACTCAAGTTCTCTTGAATGTCCGCCGATAGATTACGAGTGAAAGTTGTAAACAAAATTCGATCTTTTCCATTTATAAAGACATTTTGAACAAGCCATTTTGCTCTATGTATAGCTGCAACGGTTTTCCCTGTTCCTGCGCCGCCAAGAACCCGTACCGGCCCGTTCCAGTTACGTTCTACAACTTTTTGCTGGGATG
>VMSQ01000308.1 GCA_013792055.1 Desulfobacteraceae bacterium | reverse complement strand
ATGCGTGCTTATTCATGGCCGGGAAATGTCAGAGAGCTGAAGAATCTCGTTGAAAGGCTGGCAATAATGGTGAGAGGAGAAATTATAGAGGCGTCTGATGTGCCGGCTCCTTATAACCCTGGCAGTATGGAAAAGGCAAGGTCTTTTGAAGAACAGTTTTTTTTAATAGATTGCTTAAAGGATGCTAAAATAGCTTTTGAAAAGGCGTTTATTCAAAGAAAACTTTTAGAGAATAAGAATAATATTTCTAAAACGGCAAAAGCAATAGGTGTGAAACAGAGTTATCTTAATAAAAAGATAAAAGAATTGTAAAATTTTAGCCATAAAGGAGGCATATGATTGATAAATTCTCAAATTATGAATTTTGATGGTCTCGTAAAAAGTCGGAAAATCCCGTTTTCCGTCATTCCGGCGAAAGCCGGAATCCAGTCCTTTCAAGCAGTTGCAGACCATCTGGACTCCGGTTTTCACCGGAGTGACGACTTTTTACGAGTTCATCAATTTTAAGAGAATTATATTATAATCCTGGTGCCTTGGTGTCTTTGTGGCTGAACGGAAGGGAAAAGAGAGATATCGGTATGCGGTAGAAACTTTGCAGCACTGAATCTGTTCATAAACTCCTGATTTACGTTTAACTCAAGATAGGTTATTCTGTCCCTGATATTATTAATTTCGTTAAGACAATCAGAGGTAATTGCCATAGTTGCTCCGCCCAATGAACTGTTGCCTAAGGATTTGTAGCTATCAATCGGCAGGTCGGGAAGCATTCCTATGGAAATGGCCGATTTGGGATTGATATAAGAGCCAAAGGTGCCTGCCACATAAAATGTAGAAAGATCTTTAAGCGACATTCCTACCGAAGAAGTAATAGTTTCAAGTATTGTATACATTGCAGCCTTAGATCTTATCAGACTGTCAAGATCTGCCTGACTAATTGTAAGGTCAGACCCTGTCCCTGACTCGTTTGCAGGTACTACGACATAATATTTCATATCATCTTTATCTTTTTTCAGTCTGTTACCGCACATTGATGGCACAAACTTGCCGCGGATGTCGATAATGCCATAAAGAAAGAGACAGGCTGCAAGATCTATAAGCCCTGACCCGCATATTCCTTTAGGAGGCTCATCATCTATTGTATGGGCTTTAATGTTAAAAGTAGCCGGGTCAATTGTAATCCGATCAATAACTCCTGGGCCGGCCAGCATTCCCATCTTGGTTACACCTCCTTCGAGGGCTGGACCTGCCGCACCGGCGCACGCTACAAGCCAATGTTTATTACCGAGTAAGACCTCCGCATTTGTCCCAATATCCACTAAAATGGATATATCTTCTTTTTTGTAAATACCCGAGAAAAGAATACCTGCTATCAGGTCACCTCCAAAATAGCTGCCGACATTCGGGAATATAATAACTCTCGCAAGAGGATTAATGTTAATGCCCAATTCTTTCGCTTTAATAAGGCCGGGCTTGTTTACGACAGGAATATACGGTTCTCGTATTATCCAATGTGGATTGAGGCCCATGAAAAAATGCGTCATAGCAGTATTACCTGCTACAGAAACGGCGTATATATTATCAGGCTTGATGTTGCATGATCCGCACAATTTCTCAATCATTTGATTGAGGCCGTCTATAATCAGTCTGTTTATCTTTTTCAGTCCTTCATCCTGATCAGAGTAATGTATCCTGGTTAATATATCAGGCCCAAGAGCTATCTGCGGGTTGTCAAAGGTGGCTTCAGCAAGAATTTGATCTGTTGAAAGGTCTATGATGCGTAGAACAACTTTTGTGGTGCCCAAGTCAACAGCCATACCTGCAATGGGAGTTGTATCTGTTGAGTTGGTAATACCTGTAAGAATCCATCTTGATCGGTCTTTTAAAAAGATACAGCGGACATTGTAATTCCACTTCCGGAGAAGAACAGGAAGCTCCCTTAATAAATAAAGATCAATATCAACAGCATTGGTTTTGAGATGAGATTTCATGGCCATTATCAGCCGTTCAGCATCAGCAGTATTATCTTGTAAAGAGGGCGGGGTTAATGAAACAGTTTTTATCAGGCTTTTGGTATTATTTTTTTCTGTCATTAATTTATAAAACAAAATTCATGTCGCTAGTTACTGCAATACATTCAAACTTATGGTCTTTTTCAGCTATGCTTTTAATACAATCTTCAACAATTTTATCCATTTCACTATCGGTTCTTTCCTGGTTAATATGAAAAAGTCCCAATTTCTTTACTCCGGCTTCAGCAGCAAGATTAAGCGCATCAGTATATACTGAGTGCCCCCATTCAATAGTCGTTTTATATTCATTAGGAGTATATTCTGCATCGTGAATAAGCAGATCCGCCTCATAAGAGAATTCAAGATATTCTTTATACCCCAGACCTCCAGGATGGATAAAACCCAGTTCATTGTCTGTAAGAAAAACAAAAGATTTTCCGTCTTCAATAAATTTATATCCAGTGCCCCTGTTAGGATGACTGATAGATATGGGTATTATTGTGACGGATCCTATTTCAAATTTTGTTTTACATGCTTCTTCGTAGGATATTTTTGCCCTTAAATCAGAATCTCCTACAGGGAAATAAGGCGGAGCCATAATTTTTGGAAGTAAGGCTTCCACAAATTTACCGTGAAATGGGCATTGGTGCATTCGGAATTCGGCATGTTTGGAATAAAGCGGTTTAAAAAAAGGGAGACCCATTATATGATCCCAATGGGCATGTGTGAAGATAATATTATATTTATATAGACTTTCTTTTATTAATTGGTTACCAAGCCTTCGAATTCCAGTGCCGGTATCAACGATAATTATATCATTGCTTTTAGTTCTTATTTCTAAACAGGTTGTATCGCCGCCGTATTTAATATAATCTTTTCCAGATACAGGGATGGAACCTCTTGATCCCCAGCATTTAATATACATATTGCCCCCTTGGCATTGAGACCTTTGCATAACTGCCATTTTTCCGTGATGCAGCGTCAGGCTTCAGATTTTAATCCTCAAAATACTCAATGTATTCCTGCGGTTAAAATCTTTGCCTTCCTTGCCTGACAAAAAAATGTCGCGTTCTGCAAAGGT
>VMSQ01000208.1 GCA_013792055.1 Desulfobacteraceae bacterium | reverse complement strand
ACCTTGGGATTTGACCAGGACAGGCACATAGAAGGTTTTTCACCAGGGATAAAATGCCGTGCATGTCTCGCTCCTTACAAACTGAGTGGGTATGGTGCCGTTGCCAAAGCCAGAGTGAACATATTTTGCTTTTTAAAAAAAACTATCTAATACCTGCCCCTTAAAGCTTTTGCTGCATAGAGGGGTGCGAAACTTGAGTTAGAAGTTAGAAAAGTATCTGGAAATGAGTTACTAAAATATCATTGTCTTCATGATAATTGGCATGCATTTCCTTTCTTAGCGTATAATTAAGCTGCCATTTAATATCCTGGCCGTGTATAAACCAGTTATATCCGACAGTATACCAGCGGCTGTCAAAACCATTGTCAACTGTTCTGTCGGGATCATATTCATCATACCGGGCGGTAAGCTGAAAAGTGTCGGTCAGGTCATACTGCCCCTGTATTCCATAGCCGTAACGTCGGTTTGTTCCATGCCCGTGTTCCTGTATATATTCGATCTGAGCATGAAATGGGCCAACATCCAATGCTGAGTTGAAATCCCATATGTTCAGGCGCTTAGTAGCATCATCATTTCCGGTCTGGTTGAAAGCATAGCTTGTGCCGAAATTTATATATTTTATTGGCCGGTAAACAACCATGGCAGTCAGCATCATGTTGTCATTGTCATTTTCCAGGTGATTGAATGTATTCCCATTGTATAACCCTACTGCATAGTAGAAAGGTTTGTCGTGCAGTTTGGCTCCGTGGCCCCTGTCGTCAAATTCACCATTCTTTGCTGATTCAAGGCTTATACCAATTTCACGCTTGCGGCCTATCTTATCAACAACAAGGGGTCGTTCACATAGAGGAAGAACCGGTCCGGCAACAAGGTATGAAGGCGAAAAACGGGCCTTGAACTGCCCTGCAGTTACATTAAAGTATGGATGGTGAGCATATGTAAAATAAGCATCCTGCAGCTTGACGCCGACTTCATCATCGTCTGCATCGGCACTATCGCCATCAACACTGACATGGATATGATATTGCAATTTGTCTATAACTTCGCCATACCATCTCAGGCGCACACGCCTTATAGAAAAACCATCGGCCTCGGATTCATCAAATGCATTTTGATTAGTTACTTTACTGAGGTCGCCGTTCTCTATATATGTGTACCTTGCCTGCACACGTCCTTTAAAGTTAACACTTTTTGGTTTTCTGGCAGCTTTAACAATAAAGTTATCTTTTTCCTGTTCCTTTTCCTGTTCCTGGGCTACCTTTTTCGTTGGTTCTTCTGATGTCGTTGCTTTTTCAATGTCCTTATCGGTAATAATGCCCTTTTCTTTCAGAATATTCAGCAATTCATCCGATGAAATCTCGGCGGAGCTGCTTACAATACTGCTGAACAGAAAAACCACGCTTAACAATACAATGCTATACCATTTTTTCATGCTGGGTTTTCCTCCTTTGTCATCTTTTCAATATTAAGTTTTTATAAATAATGCGGACAATAGCCGTAATTTTCTGTTATATTCTCTGTTCAGATTTTTTGATCAGGTTCGACAGAGACTCTTCTATGGTTTCAGATGTGAAAGGTTTTTCAATAAAATCATGAATCCCTGCTTCCTTTGCCTTAGATAATAGCTCTTTGCTGCCATAGGCTGTAATTAGTATCTTAAAGGCATTAGAATTGTGTCCTTGAATTCGTTTTAAGAGCTCAATTCCATCCATGTCAGGCAATCTATAATCTGCTATAATTATATCATAATTTTCATTCTTCAATATTTTCAAGCCTTCTTCTGCGGTTTCAAGGGCTTTAAGTTGACATCCCTCTCCTTCAAAAAATAAACTAAGGGAGTCTCTTATCCATTCATCGTCGTCTATAAGTAAGATTTTCATGTTTTTTAGCTTGTTAAACAAATCCATCTTATACCTTTAAGAAATAAAAAAGTCGCAGTATGATAATTGATGAACTCGTAAAAAATCGTCACTCCGGTAGATCCCGGATCGAGTCCGGGAGGAGTCCAGATGGTCTGCAACTGCTTGAAAAGACTGGATTCCGGCTTTCGCCGGAATGACGGAAAACGGTCTTTTTGGACTTTTTACGAATTCATCATAATTCCTTTTCTTATTTAGTGGCTGACGGAAAACCTCCTATTTTTCGGCCAGAAATTTAAAGCACGCCCATTTTATAAGATTGGCCGAAACAATGACAAAAGCACAAATGCTCCAATGACAAAAACCACCGATTTCCAATTACTTAGTTTTGGTCATTTTTTAATTTGGTATTCGAATTTGCCCGCCCTGGCGCTACGTGCTATCCTACCCTGATATGTACCGCACTTTACGGTTTAAGCCAGGGAATCAGTCTACTAATCTGTAGACACGGTCTGGGCCAGGGTTTCGAGTTTCGGATTTCGACCTGCCCGCAATGCCTGTGCTGGGATGCATCGCGGTCACGAAAAATATACACTATGCCCAGGTTATTATTCTGTCCATGATCATGTTGCATGGCAGGCGGGT
>VMSQ01000105.1 GCA_013792055.1 Desulfobacteraceae bacterium | reverse complement strand
GTGCCGATATAGATCATCTTGTATTTTTGCCGGCCGGTGACGCTGCGCTGACACGACGTGCCCGAAAACATTCAACCTTATCGGCAGTAGTCTTAAAGTGGAGCCGTGTTCGAAAACGATATGAGCTGGAGTTGTATCCGCAATGCAGAAGAAGAGAATACTCGGGGTGACAAGCCGGGACGTGATAGTCTTAAAACAGCGATTGACATTGCCCCCTATTTATGCCATTTGATAGCTAAAACAAGGGGCAATAATATGAAAAGGTTTTCAGAACAATATCTGGTCCAATGGATCAAAACGCGGCGAAGAAAACCTCTCATCCTCTGAGGTGCGCGGCAGGTTGGAAAGTCCACGCTTGTAAGGCAGTTTGCCAACCAACAGAATTTGTTGTTGAATGAAATAAATCTGGAACGACATCTTGAGTTGAACAAGGTCTTTGCGACGCTCGATATAGCCGTAATCCGCGGAGAACTGGAGGCTATGGTGGGTCGCTCGATCACCGAACCGGGATCTCTCCTTTTTCTGGACGAAATCCAGGCGACACCGTCAGCGATCCAGGCGCTCCGATATCTCTATGAAGACCTTCCGGATATACCGGTTATTGCGGCTGGGTCTCTACTTGAGTTCACTCTTGCCGATCACAGTTTCTCCATGCCGGTGGGACGTATCGAGTACCATCACCTTGGCCCGATGACATTCCGGGAATTTCTGGAGGCCATCGAACCGGCTTTATGTCGTTATCTTGATGACTTGAAATTTGACTCCATGCTGCCGGAGTTCGCTCACCAAAAGTTGCTGATGCGCCAGCGACAATACCTGTTCGTGGGGGGTATGCCGGAGGCGGTGCTGGTATTCCAGGAAAGCGCTTCGCTGGAAGAAGCGGTTGCCGTACACCGCCGCATCGTCAGCACCTTTGAGGACGATTTCGCCAAGTATGCCCGTCACCACGAGTTGGCGCTTCTCCAACGCACATTTCAACTAATTCCCCGCCAGGTAGGGCTGAAGGTCAAATACGTAAACTTCTCAAGGGAAGATCGCTCCCGTGAGGTAAAGGCCGCCATCGAGTTGCTTGCGAAAGCCCGCGTCTGCATCCGTGTTTTCGCCAGTCATTGCTCCGGCATTCCGCTTCATGCCGACATCAATGAGTTTGCCTGCAAACTCCTGTTTCTGGATGTTGGACTTATGAATCATGTGTGCGGTTTGGATTGGCCGACATTGAGGAGAATGAACGATGTGCAATTAATTAATGAAGGCGCTGTAGCCGAACAGTTTATCGGACAACATCTGGCTTACACCAGCCAGGGCGCAGAGCCCCCCCGACCGGTCTACTGGTTGCGAGAAGGACGTAAGGCAAACGCCGAGGTTGACTACGTGATTTCCTGTGGCTCTAATATTTTTCCTGTGGAGGTCAAAGCGGGACGGAGCGGGACGTTGCGCTCTCTGCACCAGTTCGTGGCATGCGGGAAATCGCGAAAGGCCGTTCGGTTTGACATGAACCAACCCAGTCGTCAGCAAGTCACCTATCAAGTGCCGACTGCAGACAAACACCAAAAAACGTTCTTTGAACTTCTTTCATTACCACTGTATGGTGTCGGAGAATTAGAGCGGTTGCTGGAACCAGAATGAAATTACTATCTTGCTCCCCGCAAGCCCCGCTTTAAGGCGAGGAGCTTCACATGTTTTTTCACTGGGATATCACCAATTTAAAATGGCCAATAAAAGGTAAAACCAAACCGGATCTGATTATTTTTGACCCGCCCGCCTCGCCTGAAGGCGAAGCCGATGGCGGGCAGGTCCAAAACACCCCTGCCAAAAATGAGACCCGGGTGAATTCGATTTTAATCAATGATTACGTTTGGATTCTAAATCAAAGCGGCTGGCAGGAAACCCATATTTTTCAGGCGACACTCTCCTCAGAGCGTTTTAAGGCAAATGTAGTATCCGCCATGCATAGTGATAATATCGTAAAACTTCACTGACTTGATCCATTAAACGATATTCCGGATTCGGTTTAAATTTTATCTTGCTTTCCATATCCCTACTGTATTATGTTGTTAAATCGAAAGGTTAACAACATATAAAAGAGTTAAAAAATTCAAGAGAAATATTTACCTTAGTTGAACTTAATATACGAATACGTGGAAACATTTTCCAGATATATAGTCCTATATCATGGAAAAATTTTACACGTATTAACACTGTTAGCCATACAAAATAAGGAGATTTTCATATGTCCGCAGAATCTGTCGCTACAGAACAGACGATCAACTTCATTTCCTTATTTATTCATGGTTTGGGTCAGTTCACAGGAGTATTTCTAGGTGTGTTGGCTGGCACAGCTGTAACTTTGCTTGTTCAATTCCTAATAAGGAAGAAAGACGAAAAGAACCAGATTGAAAACCTGAGATTTGAACTAGAAATCAATTTAAAAAAAATACATGAATGGCGTGATGAATTAACAAAATATAGGAATACAGTAAATGGTGACTCTTTAATTACTTATTTTGGATATTTCAAATTATCTTCATTTATTGGAGTAACCGTCTTCCAATTACATAATTCTGGTACATTGTATAAATACTTAACTCACGAGCTTATTGGCCAACTGCAAGAAGTGTTCAATGATTTTTCCTTAAATGGCGAAAATTTTCTAAACAATCAAATCAGGCAAAGAAAAGACACCCTTGTGAACCTAAATGAGTCTGGCAACGAAGAATTATGGCAAAAACAACTTAAACCAGAAGTAGTAAGGGATATAGATTTTTGGGAACAAAAATTCAAAACTCACGAAAATACAATTAAGAACACTATCCAAGCATTGAATAAATAAAATTGGCTAACCAGGCGCTTGAGATGGACTGGGCAAAGCCGTGCCGTTTTTGAAAAGCAGTATTTGACCGATAGTTTTTACCTTTATCATAATTTTTCGGTTATCGTTGCCCAGCCCATCAGCTTTACGTTGGGCATAGAATGAAGTGTGGGAAAGCAAGTTAAGGGATATTCGATGGGAAATATTGCAGATGGCGACCCAGTAGCCCGAAGGGCGTTATGGGGTGGAATACAGCGTTCATCCCAGATGCTTGCGGGAAAATGTTCCGTATTCGTTACCGAAAAACCAATAGATATTGGTCGAGTGAATAGCGGTATTCCTGAGCCTGATGTCGAGACATGGAAGTTGATGGAGGCTCTAAGTCTCTTAGCTGTACTTCTAAAAGCAGAATTAATAATTACTACAGACATTTGTAATATCTTCGGTAAAGCGGGGCCGTTTCATTTCTCGGAAGGAGGGGCGGATCGTTACCTTTGGGCGCAGGCCACCCTGATAGGAGAAGAAAGTTCTCTTAGTGGAAGGCCCGATTTGGTAGTGACCTCAGACCCAAACCGCCCCTCAGCATCAAATATCTTGCAAATCATTGAATGCAAAAGCGGTAAGCAAATAGGGGCTCCCCAAATTCGCGCAGAATTTGGAAAGGCGTATGACTTGAAAGTTTCGTCGTATCTGATGTGGTCGTTCGTTACTCCAAGCAAGGGAGCAATTGATGGCGCAAAGAAACTTGGTATTGATCTGGAGCCGTTGTGGGTTGATGATGATATGCGAGAGGCACTAATTGATAATCCTGATGTGCTTGTATCGCATGTTGCCAATACTGTTGAGCAGTCGCGAAAAGGGGCCCGCCTCTTGAGTGTAATAAAAACAAACACAGAATTGTTTAACAGCAAGTTCCTACTATCGACATGAGCATGAGCGTGTGTTTGCCCAACAATTTAGTACAGTGGACGCGAAGAGGTTCGGTGGCCTAGACGGGCGAGCACCGGGCGCGCCACTGACCAAGACGTTATGCTCACTGAGAAGAGGAAGAAATGACAGTTCGAATCGCGACATCGCTGCTTATTGCATTAGCATTGTTAGCTTCGGCAACACCATCGGAGGGACAAGCCTTGAATGAAGAGTTTTTACGGAGCACAGCACTCATTACATTCGGCAAATCGGCAGGCACGGGTTTCTTTCTTTTCCGCCCAGTACACGGCGATCAAGGACATGTGCTTCTAATAACAAATAAACACGCTTTGCCTCCAATCGGAACACCCCAGAGCATTCAGATTCGTGTCACGTTGGGCACCGGCGACAAAGCTGCCGTGAGATTTGTAGACATTCCAATAGTGGGTGCGGGGACGGACTGTACCTTCCCCATGTACGGCTTCATCCGATATCAGGTTTTGACGTGGCGGCAGTCAATGTGACTGAGGCCATCGTTAAGCAGGGAATCCAAGGCGCGTGGCTGCCACTTGACCTCCTTTCCACACCGGAACGCCTGAAAAATGAAAACATCACCGTTGGAGACGAGATCTTCTTGCTTGGATACCCAAAGAAAAAGGGGTCAAGTCTACTATTGAAAGAAAAAGGGGTCAAGTCTACTATTGACCCATGGAAGATAAAATGTTATATGTTACAGCATGTCACGACCACTTAGAATAGAATATCCCGGAGCATGGTATCATGTAATGAACCGTGGCAGGCGGTCTGAATCCATTTTTTCGGATAAACATGACTATTTAATGTTTATTGATCTGCTGATTGAAATATCCGGAATG
>VMSQ01000207.1 GCA_013792055.1 Desulfobacteraceae bacterium | reverse complement strand
GTCTGGATGTCTTTGTGTTTCTTCCTCTTCCCTTAAAACTTAACCACTTAAAACTATGCTTATTCCTCATCTTGTCTTAGGTACAGCGCAACTCGGTCTTCCCTATGGAATAGCCAACAAGGCGGGGCAACCTGACCAGGCTGTTGCAACTACTATAATCCGTGAAGCCTGGAAAAGTGGAATTAGAGAATTCGATACCGCCCAGGGATATGGAGATAGTGAGAAGGTTTTAGGGAAAGCGCTTGCTGAACTGGGATTTTCTAAAGAAGCGCGAATTATTAGTAAATTTGATTCGAATTTGGATCATCTGAACGCTTCAGATATGTCGAGAGCCTTGGATGAATCTCTCGAAAGGCTTGGGGTCCGAAGTCTTTATGGTATTATGCTGCACAGGGAGGAAATGCTTTCCTTATGGAATAAAGGTTTAGCGAAAATCCTTCAAGCCTTTATTTTGTCCGGTAGAGTTGAAAAAATAGGCATCTCCGTCTATTCACCGGATAAAGCTATACAGGCTTTAAACACTGAAGGTATCATTATGGTTCAACTCCCTACCAATATTTTGGACAGGAGATTTGAG
This sequence comes from Desulfobacteraceae bacterium, assembly GCA_013792055.1. GTDB lineage: Bacteria > Desulfobacterota > Desulfobacteria > Desulfobacterales > ETH-SRB1 > B13-G4. The sequence continues at coordinate 18,905 of VMSQ01000207.1, read as the reverse complement.
AACGCCGGGGTCTTTAAACTGGCTGATGAAAAGAGAAAAACAATATATATTCGAAGTGTATTTCTTCAAGGCTTGATCCTTATGAATCCTGAAGAAGTTCCAGACAAAATGGATTTTGCCAGACCGGTCCTTGAAAAACTTGAATCTCTTTCAAATGATTTTGGATTATCACGACAAGAAATGGCGCTGGGTTATATAAAATCCGAAATACCCAATGCTCATGTGATCTTTGGTGCAGAGACACCTGCCCAGGTGACATGGAACGTAGAATGCTGGCACAAAAGTTATCCTCAATCCTTAAACAGATTAATTAAAGAAGCATTTAAAGAGGTCAATGAACGACTTCTCAATCCCACTCTTTGGTCAAATTGATAATAGCATACTTATGAGAGGTGTTGTTAAAAGTGACAGGTATTTGCAAAAGGACAAAAGGAGAAGTAAATGTCTATTGAGATCATTGCAGAAATAGCGCAGGGTTATGAGGGCAACGCCACGCTTGCCCGCTTATTGGCCAAGGCCGCAGTTTATTCTGGAGCGGATGCGGTTAAATATCAGTATATAATAGCTGACGAGGTTTGCACTCCAGATTATCAGTATTATAAGTTTTTTAAAAAGTTGGAGATGTCAGACGAGACATGGAAAGAAGTAGCGAAAATTGTAAAAGATGGAGGCAAAAAGCTATATTTTGATGTCGATGACGAATACGGCTTAAAAATGGCGCTCGAGCTCGGTGCCGATGGCGTCAAGATTCATGCAACTAACTTTTACAACACAGATCTAGTACGGGCTGTTCTGAAGGCTATGCCTATGGTATTTATCTCCATTGGGGGTATATCAATGGAAGAGTTGGAAGCGTTTCTTAAGTTCCACGATATTTCTCCTGGACATCAATTATGCCTGATGTACGGATTCCAGGCAGAACCCACACCAGTTGAAGCCAATAATCTGGTGCGCATTGTTGCTATAAAAAAACGTTTTCCGGGTTTTTCGCTGGGATTTATGGACCATTCTGACGGTGCAAGCGAAGATGCGCAGACTCTCTCTTTGCTGGCCCTTCCCTTGGGCATCGATTTCCTTGAAAAACATATAAGTCTGGATCGAATATTGGAGATCGAGGACTATATCTCTGCCGTTACACCTGCTGCTTTTCGGGAATTCGTAACCAGGATTAGACGGCTTGAGACAGCACTTGGTACTGATAATTTAGAACTGACTGAAGTTGAAAAGGACTATCGCGAGAAGGTCCTCAAGGTTGTTGTTGCGCGGGAACCTTTAAGAAAAGGCGAGAAAATTATTTCTGAAAGTCTGGCCTTAAAACGAGTAGGGTCGCTTAATAGAACACCCATTTACCGCAAAGAAGATGCCGTCGGCCGCACCGTGATTGCGGATGTTTTACCAAACCAACAAATTACCAAGGAGATGCTATCATGAGGCGACTTATTGCAGCGCTGGCGTGCAGAAATGAGGGGAGCCGGTTGTATGGAAAACCCCTTCAGAACCTTGATGTCAAGCTGGGAGTAACAATACTTGATCATATGGTTGATTTGATTCGAACAATACCAGTAATTGAGAAAATTGTACTTGGTATCTCAGAGGGTTCAGCCAATGTGCCTTTTATCGAATATGCCAGTAAGAAAGGCATCGCCCATATCGTCGGTAGTGAAAAAGATGTGTTGCAAAGGCTTATCCAGTGCGGCAAAGAAGGCGGTGGGACTGATATATTTCGGGCCACCACTGAATCCCCCTTTTTTTATTTTGAGCGCGTTGAAGAAGCGTGGCGCAAGCATTTGGATAATGGAAATGACGTGACAACTATTGACGGCTTGCCAGAAGGTTGCCATTTCGAAGTGTATACTCTGAAAGCACTGGAAGATTCACACAAGTATGGAGATGAAAGACATCGTTCCGAATATTGTAGCTTATACATATGCGAGCACCGAAACGATTTTAGGGTGGAAGTGCTCCCGATTCCTCCCGAACTTAAACGACTCGATCTCCGTTTAACAGTGGATAATCCTGAAGATCTGGTTCTTTGTCGGCAGGTTTATTCACATCTGAAACATAAAGCCCCGCGTTTGCCTGTTTCCGAAATCATTGAGTTTCTGGACAGTCGTCCGGATTTGAAAAAACTCGTCGAGCCTTATGTGGTGGCGAAAATAATCTGGTAGTAAGAATGTGAGCTTTGCACAACACCCCTATAAATCTAAATGATAAGCTAACTATCAAATGAGTTTTGCTAAGTCAGCCCATTCAAATTCCATAGTGCATAATAGCCTTAAGTTGCGCGAGGTCGGCGAAAATGACTGTGAACTCCTATGGAAATGGTCTAATGATTCGGTTGTCAGAAGCTCCGCATTCCACTCCAGCCCCATTTCCTGGGAGGAGCATAAGAAATGGTTTGCCACAAAACTTGGCGACTCAAACTGTTTTTATTGCATAGCTATAGATGGTTTGGGTAAACCGGTCGGGCAGATACGGTTTGACGTTTCTGACGGAATAGCTGAAACGGACATAAGCGTGGCCAGAGAAAAGCGGGGGCTCGGGTTAGGTCAGCAAATCATCAAATCAGGCCTCGAGGGGTTATGCAAGCGAATGTTTATTCGTCGTGTTTATGCTTTGGTAAAAATTGAAAACATCGCTTCAGTTACGGCGTTTAAAAAGGCCGGTTTTAAGAATGAGGGGGAGATGATGACACGCGGATGTAAATGCGTTTACTTGACCTTGGCCGTCAATCAAAACGAATAACGGGGAATGTCGTCTGTTATGAACAAAACTATAGCGATAAATGGACGGAAAATCGGTCATGGCGAGCCAGCTTATATCATCGCAGAAATCGGTTCTAACCATAATGGCAACCTTGATTTGGCAAAGAAGCTTATAGAGGCTGCCGCCAAAGCAGGGGTGGATGCGGTTAAGTTTCAAACATTCCACGCCGAGGCACATTATTCAAAACACACCCCCGGATTTACGTATCTTGAAGAACAAGGACATCAGCAAAACACATATGATCTTATAAAATCATTAGAGATTGACCGCGAATGGCATGAAGAACTCATAGACCTTTGTACCAACCTCAGCATAGATTTCCTTTCCTCACCGTGTGATTACGAGGCGGTTGATCAACTCGGAGCTTTGGGTATGCCCGCCTTTAAACTCGCCTCATTCGACTTGCCCGACCTGAATCTTATAGGTCACATGGCCTCATTTAAGAGACCCCTTTTGTTCTCGACGGGCATGGCGTCCTACTCTGATATACAAGCCGCCCTCAAGACAACGAAAGAAGCGGGGAACGACCAGGTACTCCTTTTACAATGTACATCCCTTTATCCTGCGCCAGCAGATCTATCCAATCTTACTGCCATGGACACAATGAGACGGGCATTTGGGCTTCCTGTTGGTTACTCTGATCATACACTGGGAGATCATATCTCTATTGCTGCTGTAGCCCTCGGAGCGTGTTTGATTGAAAAACATTTTACGCTTGATCGGAACCTTCCAGGACCTGATCACGCTTTTGCAATAGAGCCAAGCGAGTTGGCCGAAATGATTAAGAGAATAAGAGAGGTTGAAGCTGCGATCGGCGATGGTGTAAAAGACGGGCCGAGAGAGGCCGAACTTGAGATGTTTGAAAAGGGAAGACGGAGTTTGCATGTTATAAAAGCAGTAAAAGCTGGAGAAATTATTTCGAAGGACAATCTGAGAATCAAAAGACCGGGCTATGGCATTTTACCAAAATATTTTGAAATTGTAGCCGGAATGAGGGCTACGAAAAACATATCAGACGACCACTGGATTACGTGGGAAGATTTTAAATGAACGATTTGCACAAAAAACAGCCGACAGTGTTGCTCACTGCAGGAGGAGGTTCGCCAATTCCTTGGCTTATCCGGACGCTACGTGAAAAAGGGGTGCGTGTCTTGACCGCTGACATGGACCCAATGGCCGCGGGGCTGTATCTTGCCGACCGTGGATTTGTTATTCCTGCTGGAAAGTCGGACAAATTCCTTCCCGTATTGCAGAGAATTTGCAGGGAAGAACAAGTAAATGCGATTATCCCTTTAGCTGATGAGGAACTGATCAACGCAACAGAACTTGAACGAGATGGCATTATTGTTCTTTTGCCCAGAAAAGAGTTTATAGAAGTTTGCCTGGATAAGTATTCTCTTATGCGGCAGCTCGATTCCTTCGGCATTTCAGTTCCCAGAACACGTCTTGCCGGCCAAGGTCTCGGCTCATTGAATTTTCCCTTGATTTTAAAACCACGACAGGGGCGGGGAAGCCGTGGACTTAAACTCATCAATTCTGAAAAGGAATTTCACGAGGCACTTGAAAACAAACTTTACAGTCCTGACGAGTTGATAGTGCAGCAATACATAGATGGCACAGAATACACGATCTCGGTCGTTATATGGAGGGATGGTGAAGTCCAGGCAGTGGTTCCTAAGGAGATTATTTATAAGCAGGGAATCACCCGGTTGGCTGTTACGAGAAAAAATCTGGAAATTGATACTATCTGCAGGAAGATCCAAGACAGTTTACATGCTGACGGTCCCATGAATGTCCAGTTGCGGCTGGATAACTCAACTGGAATTCCATACGTGTTTGAAATTAATCCTCGTTTCTCCACAACGGTAACTCTTACAGTTAGAGCAGGAATTGAAGAGGTTTATGGGCTATTACGACAAGCTCTTTACGGTAGGGAAGATTATTCTTTTGGAAATTGGGAAGAAGGCGTTGTTCTAATAAGGCAGACTTTTGATGAATTTATAAGAGAAGAAGACTTCAACAAAATGCAGATTGTAAATTATGGGGATGCGGAATGATTTTGATTACCGGAGCTGGAGGATTTATCGGAAAAGGTCTTGTGGCTCACTGTAAAAATATGGGAATTCCCTACGTTCCTCTTTATAGATCGGAGGATGTAAAAATTTGCAAAGAAGGTTGGTATCTTGATCTTACTAACAAGGGTCATTTCGATTTATTAAATAACGAACTTGAAGAATTTCCCCATACAATTATTCACCTGGCCGGATCAACAGACATTGCTTTGGGGAAAAATGAAAATGAGTTAATAGATTGCCCGCAACCAGGTAAGCAAAATATTTATTACACATATTATAATAATATACTCTCGACAATTAACCTGGTTTCGTTTTGCCAAAAAAATAATATTAGACATTTCATTTTTGCATCCTCTCAGACAGTTTATGGTATGCCACAGGAAGATGCCTTGACTGAGGGATCTCGTTGCCAACCGCTTGAACATTATGCAGCCAGTAAATTATGCAATGAAATAATTCTGGAAGTTGCTTCGAGACAGGGGCTTAAGGTAACTATTTTGCGTTTTCCCGGAGTTTATGGCGAAGAGAGAAAGAGTGGCGTGGTATATAATTTTTGCAAGTCAGCGTTGATTGATAAAAAAATAAATGTAGTAACTGAATTTCCCTTGCCTATAGATGTAATCCATATTCAAGATGTGGTAGAGGCATTTATAAAAGCTATTCATCATCGTGGAGAAGAATTTACTTGCCTGAATATTTCCACCGGAGAGCCTTGCAACCTAAATATTTTGGCTGATTCAATTGTAGAACTCGTGCCGGGGTGCGAGGTACAACACGGTGACGTTTCTCAGCCTATTGTTAACATGCAACCGTCTCGGGCAAATATCTTACTTGGTTGGAAAGCCATGCCGCGCAAGGTAAGGTTGCAGGAAATGCTCAACTCCATTCGCGTGCAATCTGAGAGTAATTTTTTGACTAAAGGTTAAGAGCGATTATTTGACGCTATGATAAATGAACTCGCAAATATAGTAAAGGAGGTTGGCGCCCTTCTTCTCAATTGGCGTGAAGCTAAAGCTGCTGATGGTGAATGGGTCGGCGCTCAATTCAAATCCAAAGCCGACATTATGGCGCATGAGGCTTTGACAGAACGACTTGAGAAGTTGGAGCCCGGCCTACCTATTATGAGTGAAGAGGCTGAAGATTCTTGGTTTCAGAAGCGTCCGGATACATATTGGATAATTGATCCTATAGATGGTACGGCTAGCTATGCACAGGGATTCAAAGGGTTCGTTACTCAAGTAGCTTTAATGGAAAAGAATAAACCAATTCTTTCTGCTATATACGCTCCCGCTCTTGAACAACTCTATATTGCCGAACGAGACGAGAAAGTTACCCTCAATGGAAGGAGACTTAATCTTTCCACCCGAAGGCGCAAAACGGGATCCATCCTGATTGATAATTATCCCGAACCACATGGTATTACCTCTTCGGTCTATCAAGAACTCGGTTTTACGAAATACATTGAGTGTGGCAGTATTTCCCTTAAAATTTGTAAGGTCGCTGATGGTACAGCCGATCTTTTTTTTAAAGACGTCCCGGTTCGTGACTGGGATCTTGCTGCCCCTCATCTTATTATAGAGGAAGCCGAAGGTTATCTCTATGATATTAACGGAGAGGAGTTTAAATACACGGGGAATCATGAACATAACGGTCTGGTTGCCGCTCAGACGGAAAATGGAGCAATGAAGTTGCTATCTTGGTATAAGCAAAGAGTGGATTTCAGGCTTAAAAACTTGGAGAGAATATGAGGTGTCTTGTAATCGCAGCCCATCCTGACGACGAAGTTCTCGGATGCGGGGGAAGTATTGCCCGGTTAAGCCGTGAAGGAAATGAAGTGTTGATAGCCATCATGGGCGAAGGGATTACTTCAAGGTACGCCCGAAGGGAAGAAGCTGAGAAGAGACTACTTGAAGAATTGCAGAAAAAAACTCGTGATGCAACCACCCTCTTGGGGGCTAAGGACGTGTTTTTGTATAACTTACCGGACAACCAATTCGACACTGTTCCAATGCTGAACATCGTAAAAATCATTGAAGAACTTGTGTACAGGCTTAGACCCGAGGTTGTTTACACCCAGCACGGAGGTGATTTAAACATTGATCACACAGTAACCTTCCGCGCCACACTGACCGCCACACGGCCAATGGCCGGTTGCCCGGTCAAAGATCTCTATGCTTATGAAGTTCCGTCTTCTACGGAGTGGGCCTTCCAGCGCTTGGAAACGGCCTTTCATCCGAATGTGTTTGTAGATATTTCAGCAACCATCGACACAAAAATACTGGCTATGCAAAAATACGATAGTGAAGCGCGCAAATTTCCTCATCCCCGCTCGCCTGAGGCACTTCGAGCTATTGCAAGAAGATGGGGTTCAGTAGTCGGGTTTGAATGCGCCGAAGCTTTCGAGCTAATTCGATCGGTACGATGATGGCAACGGCTAATGTTCTCTTTCGCACGGATGCTGGGCCGCTCATCGGTATAGGCCATCTTCAGCGGTGCCTTTCTCTGGCAGCAGCTTTACACCATTTGGGTATGTCCTGTCTTTTCCTCACAAATGAAGAACCAACGGTGATTGAGCGGGTAAAGCGATTTGGCTTTGAGAGTTGCACATTGGAGGCAGATGACTCGTGGGGAACAGCCGATCTTGAAGAGACTCTGACCATTGCAGCCACAAAGGAATGCTCAACTATCATTGTGGATTCAGACTGCGAAGGGGCCGATTATTTGAACCGGTTACATGGCTCCGGTTATTTCGTGGTTGCAATTGAGGACAACGTTCCGCATCCTTTCCCTTGCCATATGGTAATCAATGGAGATGTTCATGCGCGAGAGTTGTCCTATCAGTCACCTTTTGAGGATACACATTTTCTCCTGGGCCCGGAATATTCCATTTTGCGGAGAGAATTTTGGGAAGTAACGCCAAGGATGGTGTCGGAAAATATAGACAATGTCCTCGTCACTATGGGGGGGTCTGATCCTTACAATATTATGCCTAAGATTATAGATTTGTTGGATGCGCTACAAGGAACTTTTTCAGTGACTGCGATCATTGGGCCATTTTTTGAGAACATCGTCGAGGTTCAGGCGGTTACGCGGCGGGCGCAGCGCACCATTACATTGGTGGAAACGCCCGATTCAGTTCGCGACCTGATGCTCCAAGCAGATATGGCGATTTCTGCCGGCGGCCAGACTCTGTATGAACTGGCATGTGTTGGTTGTCCCACGGTAGCCATCAGATTAGCTGCCAATCAGGATGGGCAAATGGCCGTGTTTGAAGAGGCTGGCTTCCTTCGTATTGCGGGCGATGGGGATTACAGTGGCATAGTTGATGCCATCAGCGATACAGTAAAAGCATTAATAACTGATCAACAATCTCGGGCTACGATGAGTGCTGCGGGGCAGCGTTTGGTTGACGGGCAGGGGGCATTAAGAGTAGCTCAGACACTTTTGACCGCTTTGGATAAACACAAGATAAACGAATAGATTTACAGGTAAGGAGTACTCAGATGGATAGGCCAACATTTCTAAAAGGTAAAAATATATTTCTTGGCCCTCTCTCTAAAAATGATGATCTTGAGGGCTATGCAACATGGTTAAATAACCAGGAAATTACACTTTACATGGGAAGTGGAAGATTCCCAGTAAACTATGATGCCCTTAAAGATTATATTAGTAGTTTCCAGAATAGCAAAGAAGGGATGTTGTTAGGAATATTCCTTACAACAAATTCAAAACACATTGGAAACATAACTCTTCATCAAATCGATTGGTTAAATAAATTTGCAGAAGTAGGCATCATAATAGGTGATGAGGAATCGCACGGTAAGGGATATGCTATTGAAGCAATACGTCTTGTTGTTGAACATGCATTTAATAAAATGAATTTACGGAAAGTTTATGCTGGTATGGTCCATGGAAACGAGGCATCAAAGAAAGCCTTTGAAGCAGTTGGTTTTCAGGTAGAAGGAACTTTAAGAAAACATTTTTACCTTAATGGAAAGTACCTTGACTGTTACAGGATGGGATTGCTGAAAAGCGAATATAAATAAAAGAACACAATGAATGATCTCAAAATTGTTTACGATTCCCCCAACAAGTGGGATTATCTATTTATTAAAAAATATTTAAAAAGGAAGGTTCCAGTTTGGGTTATTGAACCATTTCACGCCTATCATCACAATAAGGGAATTCGATTTTTCCCGCCTCATCTACCTCCATATGTCGAAAATCTCATTATTAACGGTAAAATATCAGTCCTGAAAGCAAAGGATATTAATGCAGAGAAAATATACTTTCAGGCGGCTGATAAAGCAGTAGAGGTTGTCGAATCCGTTTTCCCTGAATATAGAAGAAGATATGAGAAGATATTCGGTTATGTTTCCGAAACGTTAAAGTCGCCTATAGCTGAGAATGCTTTTCGGAACAATTTATGCAACAGACTGGCTGAATTCTATTCAGCAAACATTCTCCTGCACCGCATTGAAAACTGTCTTAATCCAGGGTCAATAATGGTTTATCCTGATACGAATGTGTATTCCTATTTTTTCATTAAAGGGCTGCTTTCGAAAAGTAACCAAGAGTTTTTTGAACATCCAAATATTAGATTTCCCATTAAGGTTTATGTGAATAGTTTTCTGGAAAATCTAAAACAAAATCTAATTTCTACGACTAAGCTTTGCGCTCAGACCTTGGCCAGCGGCCTTCTGGAAAGACATCATTACGCTGCTGCGAATAAGAAAAAAGTTTTCTCTTATGGTGTGACCATTTTAAGCCCTAGGCAATTGAAAGAAACCAAACGAGGCCCCGATTTTATCATTGACAATAAGAAAATCCTGGCAAGCGAGGTTATCTATTTCCCCCTCATGACTTTGACCAAAGACCAGCAAAAAACGCTGGCAAAACTGCCTGGTGAAGTTCATCAGTTGCCAAAAGCAGGACGTTTTTTTTCTAATTATCCTCAATGGAAGAGGTTGCTCTACCTTGGTGTAAAACAAAAGTTCTTGAGAAATGGCGAGGAGCTGATGGCGGCTTCTAATGTTTTCTTTAATTATTTCAGGTGGCGGAAAGTGATGGAAGATGTATCTATCCGGCATTTCATCACTCATTGTGACTTTGGGACAGGTCATATCGGGAGAGGCCTTGCCTTAAATCAGGCAAGTGTGCAAACCTGGTATTTTACAGATTCTATGAATCATATAGTCAACTTTCGAGATGGAAATAAAGGCGGCATGCATCATCCATTTTGGGCATACCTTTATTACGACCATTTAGTCACATGGGATGCCACTTTAGCTCGATACTATAAAGAGCATCCTGGATCTTTCAAAAAGACTCATGTGGTGGGATGTCTATGGGGTGAACATATTCAAGACAAAAACCATGCAAGAAAACAGATATCTGTACCTACTTCAAAAAATTTAGATAATCGCTATGTGTTATCCTGTTTTGATTCCACATATTCAAGAAACGGGTTTACTTCGTATGCTGAAGGTCTGGCTTTTGCCAAACATTTACTGCAATTGGCTGATGAATACCCTGATGTTTATATAATTCTAAAAGAGAAAAAAAATCGCAGCATCCATTACACTCTGGATCCTGTACTCGGTCCGAAACTTCTCGAAATCTACAATAAAATGGATTTTCACCCGAGGATAAAAATCTGTTCCAACGATGTAGATGCATCGGAACTCATCTCCGTATCCGATATGGTAATTTCTTTTCCATTTACATCTACAACCTTTGAAGCCCTGAGCGCTAATAAACCTGCAATATGGCACGATCCGGCGGGTTATTATAGAAACACATTATATGGAAAAACAGGGGAAGTCGTAACTCATAGCTATGATGAACTAAAAATAAAGATATTGGAATTAAAGAACTTGAACCCCGGTGCTTATCAAAATCCTATGCCGATGAACTCGCCTTTAATGGATCCCTATCGAGATGGAAAAGCGATTGACAGGTTCAGGGAGCTTCTCACATCTGAATAATGGCAAATAAAGAACAGCAGATCAAAAACAGTTTTATCTATTTGCTTCCTATTATTGCGGGTAGCATACTGCCTTTCGTTTCCTTATCCATTTTTACCAGAATTCTTACCAGGGAAGATTATGGGGTGCTGGCCCTGGCGCAGGTATATGCTGTTTTTGTCAGTGGATTGGCAAATTTTGGGATGACAGCAGCATATGATCGTAATTATTTTCAGTATCGAAGTAACCGTCTGGAGACTGCAAGATTATTGTACAGCATTATCTTGTTCGTAACACTTAATTTTCTCTTTCTTGCCTCTTTGACTTTTGTATTCAGGGGAACACTTTCAAGGCTAATTATTGGTTCTGCTGAACATGGAAACATTCTCTTTTGGGCATTTTGTGCCCAGTTTTTTGTGGGGGCAAATTATTATTATTTAGCCTATTTTAAGAACTCCGAAACTGCAAAAGATTTTACCGTTTATACAATTGCGATTAGTCTTGTAAATCTTATTGTATCACTTTTCCTTGTAGCCTATATACGTATAGGCATTATCGGTCTCGTATATGCACAATTATGCTCCGGGGCTATAATTTTTAGTGTATTGAGTTATAAATTTATAACCACACTAAAACCCTCATTCAGCAAATCAATATTTATTGAATCGTTGAAGATAAGCTATCCACTGACACCAAGGATATTCTTTGGCGTTATAAGCACGCAATTTGATAAATATATGATCGGTCTGCTCGCCACTGTCGGAGGGGTAGGAATTTACAGTATCGGCCAGAGAGTTTCTAATTCAATATTTATCTTCATGACAGCCATTCAAAATGTTTTTTCACCCCAGGTCTATAAGAAAATGTTTTATTTAAAGGAAAAAGGGGGCGAGACAATAGGGAAATACCTGACTCCATTTGCCTATGTGTCTATATCTGTTGCTTTGCTTGTGTCTCTTTTCGCAGAAGAAATTATATCTATATTGACACCTCCATCTTATCATGGCGCTATTGATATTGTTATCGTACTCTCCATGTTTTACGGATTTTTATTTTTTGGTAAGCTGAACGGCAACCAGCTTATATTCACGAAAAAAATGCATATTACCTCCCTTTTAACAATGGTTAGTATAGGATTGAATGTAGGCTTTAATATACCACTTATCATGAAATGGGGGGCTATTGGCGCTGCATGGGGAACGCTCTTGTCTGGACTGATTTCCGGAGGAATTTCTTTTGCTGTTTCACAACATTATTATGAGATTAAGTGGGAATACAAAAATATAGGGGCCATTTTCTTCATATTCTTTGTATCGGCGATTTTAATGATTTTGATGAGACATTTTTCTGTTGCTTATGAATTCCGATTAATCCTTAAGTGTGCATCTGTTTTTTCTTATATATATCTTGGTATTAAGTTGAAAGTTATCACTATGGAAAATTATACATTAATCAGAAATATGATTCCCGTGAGAAGGGCTGTTACATCTGACCACACATAGCAATTTGAGTTAAATTCAGTAACTTTTTAAATAATTTACGATATACAGGTAATCGAATGAAGAAAAATCCTTTAAAAAAGATTTTGTCGGAAAAGAGACAGACATATGGTTCGTGGATTACAATTCCTGACCCATTAATTCCTGAAATATTGGCTCCGGCTGGGTTTGATTGGTTGGTTGTTGATATGGAGCATAGTTCTATAGAATTGAGAGACCTGTTAATTTTGATTATTTCAATAGAAGCCAATAACATGGTACCTTTGGTTCGTGTGGGGGAGAATAATCCGAATCTGATTAAGCGGGTTATGGATGCCGGAGCCTACGGGGTGATAGTACCAAATGTTTGTAATAAGGGTGATGCTGAAGCCGCAGTAAATTCAGTAAAATATCCGCCAATTGGAACTCGTGGGGTGGGATTGTACCGTGCTCAAGGTTTTGGCAGAAACTTTGAAGCATATAAAAAATGGCTGGCTGAAGAAAGCATCGTTATTGTCCAGATAGAACATATTGACGCAGTAAATAATATTGATGAAATTTTCTCAACACCTGGTATCGATGCTTTTATGATCGGACCTTATGATTTGTCCGGCTCGTTAGGAAAACCAGGAGATTTCGAAGCTCCTGAAGTTAAAGATGCATTAGAAAAGGTAATGGATGCCGCTCGCCGTCACAATATTCCGGCTGGTTTCCATTCTGTGTCTTCCGACCCTGAAGAGGCTCGAAAGCGATGCGAGCAGGGGTATCAATTCCTGGCCTTCAGTCTTGACAGTATATTTTTAGGTGATGCTGCATGTCGTGCAATGTCTAAATTAAAAGCTTTGTAACATAATAAAATTTTGCCGCAGAAAGACGCAGATGAACGCAGACCTGAATATTAATGATCTTACATATCAGATTAACGGCGCAATATTTGAAGTGAGTCGAACGTTGGGTGCTGGTTTCCTTGAAAAAGTGTATGAGAATGCGCTGATGATAGAATTGCGGGAACGAGGATTAAAAGCCGAATGTCAAGTTCCCATTAAGGTTTTTTATAAGAAGAAACTTGTTGGTGAATATTTTGCTGATATATTTGTTCAGGATAAGGTTATTATCGAACTCAAAGCCGTGGAAAATTTAAGCAAACTTCATGAGGCGCAGATCCTGAATTATTTAAAAGCAACAGGAATCCAGGTCGGTCTTCTGGTTAATTTCAAACATCCAAAAGCAGAGATCAAACGCATGGTTCTTGGTTTAGAGGAATAAACCGTCTGCGTTTTTCTGCGTGATTCTGCGGCTAATAAAAAGGATTAAAATGAAAATCGTTATCACAACTTCCTCTTTTGCAACATATGACCGTTCACCATTGGATGAATTGAAAAAAAAACAGATAGACTATACTATCAATCCTTATGGTCGGAAATTAACGAGCGATGAAGTAATCGGTCTGGCAAAAGATGCCGACGGTCTTGTTGCCGGGACCGAACCGTTAAATGAAGATGTATTACAAAACTTACCTGAATTAAAGGTCATTTCGCGTTGTGGCGTTGGATTGGATAATGTTGATCTGGAAAAGGCGAAAGAATTAAATATTAAAGTTTATTCCACACCATACGGCCCTACATTAGCCGTGGCAGAATTGACACTGGGTCTGATGCTGGACCTGTTGCGTAAAATTACAGCAATGGATCGTGAAATAAGAAAGGGCTTGTGGAAAAAACAGATGGGGAGTCTATTAACAGGCAAAAAAGTAGGGATTTGGGGGTTCGGCAGAATAGGACAAAAAGTCGCCCAGGTGCTTGATCCATTAGGAGTTGAAATTGCCTATTACGACATACGTATTGTTGAAGGTGCGATCCCCCTTAAGTCAAAAAGCGAATTGCTTTCCTGGGCTGATATAATCACTCTCCACTGCTCAGCAAATACAGATGGAAAACATGCAATTGGAGAGGCAGAGCTAAAACTAATGAAAGATAATGCCTGGTTAATAAATGCATCCCGCGGCGGCCTGGTAGATGAAACAGCTTTATATTCAGCCTTAAAGAAAGGAAACCTGGCAGGAGCGGCTCTCGATGTTTTCGAAAATGAGCCATATACTGGCCCATTGTGTGAATTAGATAACATTATCCTTACACCTCATATAGGTTCATACGCCAAAGAAGGCAGAATTCAAATGGAAATGCAGGCGGTTAGAAACCTTATCAATGGATTGCAGAATCAATGAAAAGGTATTTATCCTATAAATTGTCACCGCTTATTCCCGGCTATGGTTCAATGGAGCAAAAATTGGAGTTATGTAAGATAAACTCGATTGCTAAAGGTGATTCTTGCAATACTTTCTGGATAGGTATGGAAAATCACTGGGGTACTCATGTAGATTGCCCTGCCCATTTTTTTACCCAAGGTGCCAAAGTGACTGATTATCCATGTGATTTTTGGTTTTTTAAAAAGCCGCAAGTAGTAAAAATTGATGCGGACCCCGGACAAATTATAGGGAAGGAAGATATTCAAGGTGGTATTATCCCAGAGACGGATCTTATAATTTTTAAATCAGGATGGGGTGAATTTAGGGGAAAAAATATCTATAGTCTTAATAATCCTGGCTTGGATCCTGAATTGGGACAGTGGTTAAGGAAGAATTACCCCAATGTTAGAGCAATAGGAATTGACTGGGTATCGATTTCTTCTTTTCAGCGCAGAGAATTGGGGAGGGATGCACATCGAGCCTTTCTAGACCTTAAAGGCGAAGGTAATCCTATTTTACTTATCGAAGACATGAACCTGTCAACCGACTTGAGCTTCCTTACAGAGGTCTGGGTGGCCCCATTACAGATTGAAGAGATTGATAGTGCGCCATGCACTGTAGTAGGCTTTTTTAAATAGATATGGGGCAAATAAAAATAATAATGAAGAGGATTATATAACTAATGAAAGCCATTGTTTTTGGAGGTTCTGGATTTTTAGGAAGCCATGTTGCTGATTGTTTGACAGATAAGGGTTTTGAAGTAGTTGTATTTGATATTGCGAGGTCTCCTTATCTTAGAGGCGATCAGAGTATGGTTGTTGGTGATATTTTAGATTTTGATAGGGTTGAAGAGGCAGTAATGGGGTGTGATTATGTATATAATTTTGCGGGGATAGCCGATATTGGCGTTGCCTGTCAGAACCCCTTGAAAGCTATTGAGATAAATGTCTTAGGCAATACTAACATTCTGGATGCATGCAAAATTCATAAGATTAAACGATTTATTTTTGCCAGCTCCATATATGTTTATAGCGACCTTGCACCATTTTACAGAAGCAGTAAACAGGCTTGCGAGTTAATAATAGAGGACTACCAGAAGACCTTTGGCCTTGATTATACCATTCTAAGATATGGCTCTCTGTATGGAATTCGAGGCAACGAATTTAATTTTATTTATAAGATCATTAAACAGGCTATAGAAGAAAAAAAAATTACCAGAAAAGGCGATGGAGAAGAAATTAGAGATTACATTAATGTTCTTGATGCAGCCAGGTGCAGTATTGAGATTCTTTCTGAAGAATTCAAAAATCAGTATGTGATGATTACTGGAACACAGTCAACCAAGATAAAAGACTTGCTGACAATGATTAAAGAAATGTTTCATGGAGATATTGAGATTGAGTTTGTCCAAGGTGAGAACGAAGGGCATTATGAAATAACCCCTTATTCTTTCAGGCCAAGGGTGGCAAAGAAATTTGTGTCGAATTATTATTATGATCTCGGTCAAGGGATTCTGGATGTTATATACGAAGTTTATTCTAAATCACATAAGAACCTGAATAACTTGGAAGTTATTAAAAATCTCATTGGGGAGAAGAGATGAGATATGAAAGACATTGACTCAATTTTTTTAGATTTTGATGGAGTAATTCTTGAGTCGGTTGATGTAAAAGGTTGGGCCTTTGGCAAACTGTTTGAAGACTATCCTGAACATGTGGATGAAATCGTTGCCTTTCACCATGCTAATGGGGGCATGTCCCGCTTTGATAAGTTTCGATTTATTTATAAAGAAATGCTTAAAGAGCCTCTTTCCAACAAAAAATTCGAATTGCTATGTGATCATTTTTCAAAGCTTGTTTATGAACGTGTTTTAAAATGTGATTTTGTGCCAGGAGCTTTGGAGTTTTTAAAGAAATACCACAAGATCTTTCACATGTTTATTATTTCTGGAACACCACATGATGAAATAAAT
This sequence comes from Desulfobacteraceae bacterium, assembly GCA_013792055.1. GTDB lineage: Bacteria > Desulfobacterota > Desulfobacteria > Desulfobacterales > ETH-SRB1 > B13-G4. Next base: position 2,403 of record VMSQ01000207.1, on the reverse strand, counting down.
AGAATAGTTATCGACAAAGGGTTAAGCGGTTTTTTTGAGGGAGTGTTTGGTTCACCGGCCACAAAAAGTTACTGGGCGCAAAAAATAATTGAAGAAAAAAAGTGGGATGCCAATAGAATCCTGTTCATAGGTGATGCCATAAGTGATTACAGGGCTGCTTTTGAAAATAATATAACGTTTGTGGCCCGGGTTACGGATGGTAGGGATATATTTGAGGGCGAAAAGGTTAATTGGCGGATAAGAGATTTTTTTGAACTGGAACGATTATTAAATATGGAGAATTGAAATGACTATAATCGGAATAATACCTGCTCGAATGGGGTCTTCTCGCTTTCCCGGTAAACCGCTTGCAAAGATACATGGTATCTCCATGATAGAACACGTGTATAAAAGATCTGCAATGTCGAAGAGCCTCGACGATATTTATGTTGCCACATGTGATACGGAGATAAAGGAAGCGGTTGAAGCTTTTGGTGGCAAGGTTGTCATGACAAAAGATACCCATGAAAGGGCTTCTGACAGGGTGGCAGAGGCTATGATGAAGCTTGAAGAGGAGATGAATGAAAAAATAGATATCGTGGTTATGGTTCAGGGTGATGAACCTATGGTAACTCCGGAGATGATAGAACAGTCAATAACTCCAATGTTAAAAGATTCATCGATTAATGTTGTCAACCTGATGGCCCGGATGAAAACAGTTGAGGAATTTGAAGATCCAAATGAGGTCAAAGTTGTTGTGGGATTAGATGGCAATGCCTTATACTTTTCAAGGGAGCCCATCCCTTCCCGCAAAAAAGGGGTGGCGGACGTATCCATGTTTAAACAGGTGTGCGTCATTCCTTTTCGCAGGGATTATCTTCTCAAATTCAATTCCATGCCGGAAACGCCCCTTGAACGAATTGAATCGGTAGACATGATGCGAATTCTGGAAAATGGGGAACAGGTGCGAATGGTCATGACGGATGCGGAGACATTGAGTGTGGATACGCCGGAGGATTTAGAAAGAGTAAGTAAGTTGATGAATGGGGATGAATTGATGTATCAGTACAAAGGTGTTTCTTAGAAAAAACCATGAGTAAGAAACTTATAAAAGAAGAAGAAATTAGACCTAAAGAACTCTTTCAGCGTTATTTGGAGTTGAGCCAGAAAGATGCCCGGAAGTTTAATGCGAGTAGTTTCAAGAGAATTCCCTGCCCTGGCTGTGGTGGGGATGACTCGGAAAAGCGTTTCAAGAAAAATGGCTTCCAGTATGTTCTATGTTCAATTTGTGGTTCACTTTATTGTTCGCCCCGTCCCAGCGAAGAAGAGTTGGAGCTTTTTTACAAAAAAAGTGAATCCGCTAAATATTGGGCTGAGGTGTTCTTTCCTGCAGTGGCAGAAACAAGGCGAGAAAAACTGTTCAAGAAAAAGGCCAAGCAAGTTCATGATGTCATGGAGAAAAAGGACTTCTCGCCTGAAGCCATCTGCGATGTTGGGGCAGGCTATGGTATCTTCTTGGAAGAACTGAAATCTTTTTTTCCCTCCGCATTTTTTTTTGCAATAGAACCTAGTCCTGATTTGGCAGAACGATGCAGATCAAAGGGGTTTGAAACATTGCAGGCCACCGCTGAACAATCGCACGTATGGAAAGAAAAGTTCGACCTGGTAATCAGTTCCGAAGTCATTGAGCATGTTTATTCCTCATACCGATTTGTTGCTTCTCTTTATGAGCTTATTAAGGCGAATGGATATTGTCTAATTACTGGTTTAGGATATGAAGGTTTCGATATTCTGACCCTTCAAAAACATTCAAACAGCGTTTTCCCGCCGCATCATCTAAATTTTCTCAGCATTAAGGGCTTTAAGCAACTCTTTCAAAAGACTGGGTTTTCAAATATAGATATTTGGACGCCTGGAGTGCTGGATGTGGATATTGTAAAAAATAGCCCGATGGTTGATGAATTTACAAGAGTTCTGGTAAGCCGTGGCGAAAAGGCAGTAACGAAATTTCAGTCTTTCTTGCAGAAATACCAACTTAGTTCGCATGTCTGGGTACTGGCAAGAAAAAAGAATAACGTATGAGATCAACAATCGATACGATGCGTCCTTTTGATGCACACCAAAAAGTTCTACAGGCTCGTAAGAAATGTGGTGTTGATTTTTATAAAGAACACTGTCGTAATTTTATTGATATATCATGTCCTGCTTGCGGTAGCGGGGGGAAGGATGAATTTATTAAATATGGTTTTCATCACAAAAGATGTCAAGAATGCTTAACCTTATTCTGTTCACCTCGCCCGACTGGTGCCGAATTATTTCAATATTACAATAATTATGATGCGCCAAAGTATTGGACAGAACTCCTGCTTTCCACTGATGTTCAACGTAAGGCTTTGCAGTATAAACCCAGGGTAAAAAAGATAG
>VMSQ01000012.1 GCA_013792055.1 Desulfobacteraceae bacterium | reverse complement strand
TAAATTCGGATTAGAGCTTGTAGAAGCATACGGCATTATCGAAGTTGGGCTGCCATTTATTAATTCTTCCCGCAATACTGAAAAAAGGGGCTCGGTTGGAAAAATTCTACCTGACTATGAAGTTAAAATCGCGAACCCAGATAAAAATGGAATTGGCGAAGTTTACATAAAAGGCAAAGGAATGTTTGACGCATATTTTTCGCCATGGCTTAGAAGATGTGATTTAATGTCCGATGGATGGTTCAAAACCGGTGATCTGGGAAGGCTTGATAGTGAAAGGTTTCTTTATATTGCCGGAAGAGAGAAAAGTGTTATAAATTTCACGGGAATGAAAATCTTCCCTTATGAAGTAGAATCTGTTCTCAATCAGCATCCTGACATCAGGGAATCTTTAGTTTACGGAACGTTACATCCTCACTACGGTGAACTGCCCTGTGCAAAAATTGTTCTTAAAAATAATATTAAGACTGATTTTGATATAGATGAAATTCGCAAATACTGTTACAAGAACTTAGCACCGTACAAGGTCCCAAAGGAATTTCACTTTGTATCAAGGCTGGATAAAACAGCGAGCGGCAAACTCAAGCGTTGGCAGTAAAGCAATTAATTTGATAAATTTGTTTTCAGGTACATCCCAACCGTTTGTTGCTTTTAGCAAAACTGAGAAAATCTGCAATGTTTAGAATAAAACGCAACCAACTGTCAGGAGAATGCCACAGCATTGTTGTATAATTCCAAAGGACTTTGGGACGCAAAAAATGAGTTTTATAAAATAGCTGGAAGAGTTCTTCCAACTGCACCCTGGTCATCCCCTTTGGAATAAACTGAAAGTGCATGCAGTCCATTTTTTCCCAGTCTTCATTAAATTCTCCAAGCTTATGTATATTTTCGTAAACCGGCGACCCGGGAAAAGGAGTAAACTTTGCCAGATTGATATCGTCTATAGGAAGCGAAAAGACATACTTCATTGTCTTTTTGATGCTGTCCTCTGTCTCACCCGGCAATCCTATCATCAAAAGCCCCTTAGTACGTATCCCCACCTTTTTTATCAAACGTATCTTTTCTGCCAAAAGGTTCAAATTCACATTTCGACGGTGTTGTGCCAGAAGATCCTCATCGCCTGTTTCGATACCAAGACTAATCATCCAGCAGCCAGATGCTTTCAACAGGCGAAGAAGTTCTAAATCTATATGTTCTGCCCTGACAACGCAGTTAAAAGTCATTCCCAGCGGCCGATCAAGTAACATCCTAGTAAAATCTTCAATTCTCTGACGGTTGAAAGTAAACTGATCGTCATAAAAAATAACATGACATATACCGAAATGCTTTTTAAGATATCTTAGATGCTCATACATATACTCTGCCGAGTTATACCGGAAACTGCGGCGGAACACCGACCTGTCACAATAACTGCAGGAATATGGGCAACCGCGGCTTGATATGCAGCTTGAGTTTGGAGCCTTGGGATAGTTGAAAATGAGCAGTTTATATACATCAGGATATCCTGCAAGCTTCTCATAAGCAGGAAATGGAAGAGTATCAAGGTCGATTGCCTTACTTCTGTAACCAGTAAAACAAATCTCTCCATTCGCATCACGGTAAACTAATCCCTGCACTGAATGAGCTTCTTCATTACCTTTCTCAATAAGCTCAGTAAGGGTCTGCTCACCTTCACCGACCACAACAAAATCAATTACTGTAAATTTTTCAAGTATTCTATCCTTAAGGGCTGAAACATGGGGACCGCCGAATACAATCTTTATGTCAGACAAAAGACTCCTGGCCAGCGCTGCAATGCGGATACCGTCAAGAAAGCTGGAAGTTGTACAGCTCAGGCCGATAAAGGATGGTTTTTCTGTCAGCAAATAATCACGTATGAGATAGTCTGAGTCTGGCCTGGCATAGCAGTCAATAATATCCGCATTAATACCCTCTCTTCCCAGATAGGAGACGATACTTGCCAACCCAAGAGGAGGGACTATGTTTGCCAGCCTGGAAATATCCCTGCCGGCAGCTTCCTTTTGGTAGCCCAGCGGATGGACCAGAAGAATATTTTTTGGATTAAGTCTCGTCATTTTTAATCGTTCTGCTTCCGATTATAGATTTACTATTTTTTTTATAATACCGCACTTAATTTTTTTCAACATGTTGTTCAATATTTCTCTTGCTTTATAAGCGCTATTTGGGTTTTGATTTAACCCCTAAAAGTTTCAACTACAGCCTTACGTCACGTCCACTTTTACGTTGACAGGATTAACCATTTGAGATAATTTAAATTTAAGATTATGCATTAGTTTCAGGGCACATTTTCAGGGGGTAGATTTTTCAAATAAAGTGAGGTGATGCTTATTGAGGTCTTAACTAAACCTTTTGTTAGAGTTTAAATCAAAATTTTGTCTGAATGAACATAAACAAGAAAGGGATTAGCGATGAAAATTTACAAATGTGTGTGTGTGTTGGTCTGTGTGAGTGCTCTAATGCTACTTGGCGGATGTGCCAGTTTCCGGACCGCTCCAGGAGGCGGCGACGGCAAGGCGATTCCCGGTGGTGTGGGTCATGGGGTACTTGTGGGCGATATAACTTATCCTTGTTTCATTAATAGCATTACTCATATAACGTTGGATACGGATGATTTTGAAATAATTGAAACCGTAACAGCCTCAACTTCAAGTACAAGCGTTCTTGGTCTTTTCGGCACTGGTGACAATGGTTATGGTAAATTGTTTGAGAAAGCTCGTGCAGCTGGCGCTGACGATGTAATCAATGTCAAGGCAGATACCCGCGAACAAAGTGTTCTAATGGGCTTCTGGAAACGGGCTACAACAAAACTTACAGGTACTGCAATCCGTTGGAAGAAACAATAACAACATCTCTTGGACTGGCGTGTCATGAAGCGCCAGTCCATTTTTATTATCCTCAACTGTCTGCACGATGGAGAAATCGGATGAAGAATATGAACGGATCCCATAAAGTTAAAAGGGGCGGTTTTTGGACCAGAATAAATCACGTTCTATCCATAGCTTTCATTCTTATGCTGGCAGGATGTGCAACAGTAGTCAACAAACCACTTTTGAATATTCCCACTTCGAATTTCCAGGCAGCGCCTGAGGTAAACCGGCCTATCAGAGTGGCTATAAGAACGTCATTCGCCGGCGGGACAAATACAGTCCATCTTAAACGAGCTAATTCTATATCAGAGGATCTTGCGACACATTTAAACACCGCCGCCAGTAACTCGGGGCTTGAGTTTTTCCCGGTCAACCGGTTTGATAAGCTTTCCAAGATCAATTATGATTATTTGTTACAGTCGTTCTGCAAGTCGCCGGAACATAAAACTCGCCGGAACAACTTTCTGCTTGCTATAGGCTGGCCAGCGACAATATCAATTATTGCTGCTCCGCTCGGGATAATAGCATTGTCAATTCCGGGAATAGTCAAGGAATACGCGGACTTTGAATGGAGTATAAGTGTTGTGCCCAAGCATTATGAGGATTCCCTCTGTCTCCAGCGCAAGCAATTGCCCATATTCAAATCAGAAGTTAGTGCGAGTGGATGGGGAACGTCGGAAGAAAAGCTGGAACAGTCATATGTTAATACTGAAAGTCATCTTAAAGGTGCGGCAACTGAATTCGTAAATGAGATAAATTGGGACCTATTGAGAGAAAAAGTGGTAATTTATGCCAGGACACATCCTACACAAGGTGAAAAAACTGAGCTTGTCAAGCACAGAATTGAGACCCAGCTCCCCATTTCGCAAACTACCGCTATTACTTCGGCTCCTATAGGCAGACGCTTTGCTGTCATAGTCGGCATTTCAGAGTATAAATACGCCAGCGAGTCCCGAGGATTTAACAACCTTCTCTACGCCGATGACGATGCAATTGCTGTTGCCAACATACTGAAACAGAATGGATGGTCTAACAACAATATCAGACTCATGGTCAATGATGAAGCTTCGAGTCGAAACATCGGAATTGCCCTCGAATCCTGGCTTACTAAGGCGGGGCACAATGACATTGTCCTCCTTTTTTGGGCAGGACACGGCTATCCTGATCCGGAAGATCCTGAGAAAGTCTACTTCGCCTGTTACGACACAGACATAAACATACCCTCGACAGGATTGCGGATGGACCGCGTCCGTGACTTCCTGGAGGAGCGGCAAGTTCGGAATGTAATTGTACTGGCTGACACGTGTCACGCAGGCAAATTAATTACCCGCGGGGAAAGAGGTCTGGCAGTAAGGCCATACATCGAAAAGGTCAAGAAAGAACAAAACATCCCAAAAGGCTGGGTATTTATGGTTGGCGCTGATACTGACCGTAAGGCGATTGAAGGAAAATCATGGAAAAACGGAGCATTTACACACTGCCTCCTAAAAGCATTTGGTGGAGCCGCCGACGGTTATGAAAGTTCTGGCCCGAAAGACAACGATATTACATTAGGTGAACTAAGGGCATATATGACTTCTGCTATGCCGGAGGAAACCCTGCGCGTACTCGGGGTGGCTAAACATCCTGTCATAGTAACTTCAACTGGCGATCCTCTAATCTGGGAACTACCACTGTTTAATAAAAAATAATATACCTATATCAAAGGAGGTTGATTTGAAGTCTAAAATATTACCTGCCATTGTGCTTGTAATTATTTTTACTGTCAGTGGTTGCGCCGTATATGGCAATATTAAGGCTCCCTTTGATACAGATCTTAATAGAACTGATTTGGGCTCAAAGAAGGGTGTAGCTACTGCTTACAGCCTTTTATGGCTTGTCGCCTGGGGAGATGCCAGCTATGCTGCTGCTGCCCAAAATGGTGACATCACTGTCCTGAAGCACGCAGACCAGCATACAGTACAAGTTTTGTTTGGCTTATATACCAGATGGCGCGTTATAGTTTACGGCGATTGACATGGCAGAGGAGAAATAATAGTGTCAAGCAAAAGACTTATTGTCTTTGTATGCTTTCTTCTGTCCCTTTTTATTCTTGCAGGGTGCTTAACCTTTACAAGGATGGGCAGCGATTCTCTGAATGGGCGTGTTTTTAAATTTGTTAGAATTCCTTTGACAATAAATTTAGACAACACACCCACCACAAACTTACAATCTAATGGAAAGGTTATAAAGGTAGCCATACGTTGGTTTAATGCTGAATTTAACTCCAATGCTATTGGAGTTATAGCAAAAAAGCATGGACTGAATAAGGTCTATTTTGCTGATCTTGAGATATTCAGTATCCTTGGAATATTTAAATACGAGGAAGTGCATATATATGGGGAATAGGAACAACGCTCATAACAAATTCAGTATTGCCCCTGTAAAAAGACAGTGGTATAGGAAAGCACGTTTTTATTCTCTGTTAAATTTAAAATTAAGGAAGCAAAATCAATGAAAGACGAAAAGGGACTATATTATTATCCTTTCCCTCAAAATAAAAAGGTCCATATGTATGTGAGTGGATCAGAAGGCAATATATATTTCAGGCTCTGGAATTCAGACGACCCTGATCTCTGGACAGATCACAAATGGGTGCCTTACGATGCAATCAAACAGGCTGCAAACATGTATAAAGGCAAAGACTTTGATCCAAACAGTGCTTACGATATTAAAATAGCAAAAGCACTTATCAAGGAAGATAATGACTCATAGAGATCTTTGAAAAACGCCCCCTTTTGCCCAATTAGCGCTAACCTTAAAATACCCCCTCTTTGACACTGAAGCCTCTATTCATCCGACTTCCGATCACCAGTACTTCCGATCGTATTCACGGTACATCCGGTGCATCTGCCAGCCGAATTTCATGCCGCCCAGCACGAACTTGATGTGGTCGCGCAGCGGCAGCTTCACCTTGTTGACCTTCGCCGGGATCTTTGCTGCACCCAATGCGTAAAGGATGCTGAAGTAGCGATAAAACTTCTTCAATGGAAGTTTGGTTGGGAGGATCGTGTGCAGGCAATCGTAGTAAAGACAGGGGTCGTCGCAGATGAATTTGTCTCGGGATTCCTCGAACTCCTGTGTGCCAGGCGGCGGTGAGTAGACAGTGAACGCGAATTCAGCCGGCGCCATTTCTTTGATCGCTCGTTGGACGGTCAAAAAGTCTTTCTCCTCGAAATCCGGATTCACCATCAGGGCGGCATGAATGTTGAGATTCAATTTCCGCAGGATTTCACGGGCTTCCCTGTTCTGGGACGCCGTCGCCTTTTTATTGTAGGCGTTGAGATTCTCATCCTCCAGTGATTCGAACCCGATGTAGACAAGCTCCAAGCCGGCTTTCTTCCACAGAACGAACAGCTCCGGATGTTTACACACCGTGTCGCTACGGGCCCAGGAGATGTACCTCTTCTTGATACCGCGTTCGAGCAGCATCTCAGCCATCTGCTGCATCCGCTTGGTATTGATAAAAGTCTCGTCATCAACGAAGTATATATACTTCTGCGGTAGGGAGGCAATCTCTTCGACCACATCCTCGACGTTACGCTGGAGGTACTTGCCTTGGGCCAGGAAGTGGACCACGCAGAAGCTGCAACGGTTTGGACAGCCAACGCTGGTACGCACACAGGCGATCTCAGGAAATAAGGTGTCTATCTTCTCGCCAGGTTGGCCGTAGCAGATGCAGAAGTACTTCGATATATCGACCAGATCGCGGCGCGGTTTGGTGTTGATGCCATCCAAATGCAGCGCCGGCGGCGACCTCACTGCCAGCTTGTCGAAGTTCGGCGACGCCGTAGGCAGAATCCAATCAGACTCCGGTAGCGACTCATTCTTCTCTATAGCAGCAATCACAACCTTCATGGCGGACACACCGTCGCCACGAACGATGAGGTCTAAGAGATCCGGGTACTTGCAGTCGGTCGGCATGCTGGAAGCATGGACCCCTCCCAGACACGTTATAGCATTCGGCAGAAGTTCTTTGGTAATTGCCGCCAGTTCGCGATTCGTACGGAACTGACTGGAGAAACCGCCGAAACCGACCAAGTTAGGCTGATATTCCTGCAAGACACGCCGGAATGCATCAATCGGTTTATCTTCAACCGCCAAGTCACAGATCCTCACATCATGCGGGGGGTAAATGGCACCGGCAATGAGTTCCTGGGCATAGGGCTCCAGTCGCAACATCGACTGAAGCCACTGCGAAGTCGGCAAAAAAACATGTGGTCGTACCAGTAGTACTTTCAGATTCATGTCAGCACTCTTCCGATTTTGATTCTTTTGATTCAGTTAAAGGGGCAACCTATAATATAAAAATAAAGTCTATACGAAAAAGAATTAAATTTCAAGCTCTCAGAAAGCGAGAAGCAGAGCCAAACGGCTAAAAGCAGGTTGGGATAATAATTATAAGAGGTGTGAAAGCCCAAGATTATTGTTGAAAGAAAGCGATTTTGGTTTAACAGATCGATTAATAATAATTCCGTGGCTTTTTCCGAAATTCATAATTTTCCCAGGATTAAATTTTCCTCCTAAATATGCTTTTCTAAATCCGGATTTATCCAGCAGGTATAGTATAAAACTCATATGCCCGGAATAACCCGTGTCATCGAGCTGCTGCAGTTTAGATATTGTATAGTCAGCTAATTCTATAGCCTGACGATGGACAACAGGCTGACTTTGGTTACACTGTTTTATTGAATATATTCTTCGGCAACTGAAAGGACGAATATCATAAATTAGACATGTATTATCTTCTTCTTTAAGAAATGCGCATCTTGCCAGAACGCCTCTCTCACGCTCTGCTTTGTTTTTATCCAGCTTTTTCCTTATGTTAGCTTTCAGCTTTTTCTCAAAAGTTTCCAGGCGATTTTGTATTACAATTCCTTCCATTGTTGTAATATCGACATTCCCGACATAAATGCAGCAATAAGCGCAGCCGATTTTACAGGTAGCGGATTTTTTGTACTCATAAACAGATTTTTCAAAATCAGAATATATCTCAGGAAGTTCTTCGATTTTATCTTGAGTTTTTTGTGCCACAACTCTATCCCTTTTATGCGGTACCGATAATTGTTACTTCTACTTTCCTTTTTCTGGCTTTATTATCGTGATTAATAACCACAACCTGCTGCCATGTTCCTGTGATTAATCTGCTGTTTCTGACCGGCAGGGCAATAGATGGTCCCAATAAGGCAGCCTGAACATGGCTGTGACCGTTTCCATCGTGCCATGCCTTTTCATGCTCATATTCCAAATCAGGAGGAGCAAGCCTGTTAACAGCCCGTCTCAAATCTTCCACCACTCCTGGCTCAAATTCAATTGTGGTTATAGAACCGGTTGAACCAATAACTGTGGCATTTAAGGTTCCGTTTATTATTTTGGATTTTTTAATCAGTCTTTGAAGTTCAGAGCTTATGTCAACAATATCGATTCCTGTTTTCAACTGAACATTAACCTGGTCAAAATATATCTCTGAAATACTCATAAATTTTACTCCTTAAAGCTTACGGCTTCGTAAAAATCTAAAGCCATCTTCCAATAGGAAACAAAGTAAAAATTATTCCTATAACAAAAAGCTGATAAATCTGCCCCTCGCTGATATTACCCAAAATCCGACATAGATTTAAACTGATCCCTTCTTTTTGTCTTTTTTATCCAAAAAAACATTTAGCAACTTGAGATCAAGGCTATTTTGATTCAGTTTTTTTATTTATATTGCTATTGTTTCTACAATTTTACTTTTTTGAGGATACCTGTCCTCTGATATTATAGAAAGTATTTCATTTAGCCTTAATGTACGTTATGTCTTGGCAAATTCCCATATTTTCAAACGAATCTTTGCAAACAGATTATAGTAACTTCTCCGAACCTTAAGAAAAACTATAGAGGCATACTTTGAAAAGAGTCAAATAGCTTCGGGCTGTTGCCCGAATAGCATTTACAATAACAAAATTGGCCAGTGTTTCTCTAAAAGCTTAAGCTTAAACTGTGTTGAAAATTAAAAACTGAACGAATAAGTTCTGATAGAATCTCATATAAACGATAATATTTGTTCCGATGGCATTTATTTCTTTGAATACTTCTATTTTCCTTTACACTCAATGCCACTGCAGAATCTGGCTCTTTGACATAGCGAAGTAATGTCATTATGTTCTGAATTGTGGATGTTAGATACTCTTGAATTTGAACTCGCCACAGCCTGCGCCAGCGGGCACGTTTAAATCCGTAGCGTGTACTGCGCGCAAAGGATCTTTCCATAAGATGCTGCCGGGTCTTTATATCTTTTTTAGATTCAAAACTGTTCGCTTGCTTTAGCATATTATCTAAATCATCTTGTCTGACATGACGCTTAAGTGTTCGACCGGTTTTGGACTTGGTACACTTTTTCCGAAGTTGGCAACTCATACATGTTCCAGCGGGTGCGGCATATTCATAATGTTTTCGTTTTTTAAAATATTTCCTCTTTTTCAGGATTTGGCCAGCCGGACATATAAAGATGTCTTTGTCTGCATCGTAGGTGAAGGCCTCTTTGGGGAAGATCCCTTTTTTGGTACCGGTATCTTTCTGGGTTCCCTCCAGAGATTTAAATGAGGCTTTATTTCGCGATCATGACAAGTTAGATAATTTTCTATTGTACCGTATTTACTGTCGGCCACAGCAATGTCAACTTTTTGTCCAGTGTTGTTTTGATGGATGTCGATTATAGATTCAAAAAGGTGAGATTCATGAACTTCACCTGGAGTTACATCGGTGGCGGTAATCACTTCGCATCTTTCGTCCGTGCCTCTATGGGTCTGATATTGAAGCTTGGACTTACCGCTTCCACGACTGGCAACAGAAGCATCTATATCGGTAGTTGAAATATACTTTCTATTGGCGGTTCCTGATTTTGGCGCATCATCGCTGTCAGAAGATATTTGGTTTTCTTCTAATCGTGATTCCAGAATTTGATAGCTCTTGTTGAGATACCGTTTTAAAGATTCTTTGTTTACAACGGAATTATTTGAGGCATCGGCCTGTACCATGCTGGAATCCATAAACAGCTTGCTGCCGTTAACAAGGCCGGCTTCCACGCATTGTGCCAGACGATTCGCTCAAAAAATGTTTTAAAAGCATCAACGCCCCAGCGGGCTCGGGCTTTTGAAAGCACACTATGATCAGGAATTTCATCATCCAGATCATAGCCCAAAAACCACAGCCAGTCCAATCGCTCTGGAATGGTGGACATAAGTTCTCTTTCAGATCGTATATTATAAAGTATGAAAAGCAGCATTATCTTCAGTATAACTGGTGGAGGAACAGATACATTGCCATTTGTGCCATAGTTTTCTTTAACCTCTTTGTAGATAAAATCAAAGTCAATATACTTTGCAAATTTCCTCAAGATGTGATCTTTACGAATACGTTGGTCGAGGTTTATTTTTGTATAAAATAGCTTTCTCTGGATTCTTTGCTGATGCCCCATCATGATAATAATGCTCCGTTAAAGTTGTTTTTAACAATACTTTAACAGTTATCATTATGCTAATCAAGCATTATTTGGGCATTTATGCATGTTTCTTAATAATATATATAGCAGATATTAACAGTTAACCGATTTTATTTGGGGATGAAATTGTAATTGAATTTTGATTTGGGCAACAGCCCGTTGCGATTTGACCCGCTTTATCGACGGCCTGTCGAGAATTAACGAAGCCGCTCAGTTGAACGGTGCCCTTGTAGGTTTCGACACTGATCTGAAATAACTTGAGAAAATCATCAGCTGCCAGCAGAGATTTCACCTTGGTCGTGATGACCGAATCGTCAACGTATTCACCTGTGCTTTCCTGGGTGCGTGCCGATGCACAGGCTGCAAGGGTGGCGATAAGCATAAGAAGCACTAAACAATGGATAACGATATTTCTCTTTTTCATGGCAATTACTCCTCTCTTCTGTGAGTTTGATTGTGAAATGGTTCCCCACAAGACCCCTTCACCTAATAGTATAGAGCAAGCTTTGGCAAAATCTTTCCGGAGATGCTTGCCGCTCTCCTTTCCAAAAACCTCACCTTCTCTGGCAAGGATCCAGGTCTCTACAAAACTCTTCTCCCTTGAATGACTCTGATCAGCACAACGACAATGGCAATGACCAGCAGGATATGAATAAACCCACCCATCGTGTAACTGCTAACCAGGCCCAGCAGCCACAAAATTACCAGTACAACAGCAATCGTCCACAACATGTGATCCTCCTTTCTGAGGAAAGAATCCATACAGACAGTTCAGTGAAAGCTGTTTCACCATTAAATCTCCTCATTAAATCTCCTCCATCCCCTCCGGATGGAAACCGGTGTGGAACATCATTTCATAGGGCTCTTTGAGAAGGATCATCGCTCCCCGGAGTACCCCAAAATGCTCCGACTTCAGGTGGGTCATAAAGTTCTCCCGGGTATCCCATTCTTCGAGAAGAAAGAGTCGATTTTCATCCTCGCTACTCTGGCAGAAGTCGCAGCGATTGCATCCCTTCGCCATCCTCATGGAACCGGACAGTGAAGTAATCGTCTGTGACAACTCCATGCGTTTCTCAGGAAGGACATTCATTCGTATGATTACGAGGATCATGGAAGTAGTAACAGCAAATAGCTTGCCAATGGCCGAAGACAAATAAGATGGCTGTATTATCCTTTAATAACAGTGGGTTAAATTGACAGGAGGCAGCAGCAGAAGGGCATGAAATGATTCGTTTGGCCTCAATATTTGGTGGAACCTCCATATATTGAGGGAACCTTTGTGTGGGACCAGATTTTAATCTGACTCATTATCAGAGAACCCCCTTCACGCTTGTAAGGCGCAACGGGAGACTCCCCGACAAGTGATGAACCGAGAGAGAAACATTGGACTTCTGCTCGTTAGTGGCTGGTACGGAGGAGTACTTCGATCCGATAATCACGCGAGAGCGGCGAATCACCGAACACGCGCGCCCTTCTCGATCCTGGAATACGGCACTCCGGCGTTGATCAGCGAACGATAGACGGTGCTGACACGACGGTATGGGAAAAGGGTATGACGTAGTAGCCCGGTGACACCCTGTACGGCCCCAGCGCTTGTGTAAGAACCGGCTCCAGTCCGAAAGACGAATCCATCATCAGTTCAATCTTCATGTTCAGGCTGTTCCCCCTTATATTCCCCTTTACCCTGGCGTGTACACCTCTCCCTTCAAGGGTCAGGGATTTTACAGTGATCGTTTTTTCTATCGTTAGTGCTCCCCTGACACTCTGGATCAAATCCAGGGGCAGAAAATCAACGCCGGGAAAGTTTCCCTCAAATCTCGCCTCCGGGATGGAAAATCGTGCCTCCCCGGTATGATCCACCAGGTGAAAATCAAAGTCGAGGTTCCCGTTCCCCCTAATCCCGAGTCGCTCCAGGGCAGGTATGCCGTTGATGTTTACGCCGTTTCCGTTAACGTTCATGGTCCCGCCCCCTCCCGTACTGTGCCCCCTGAGACTGATGGCCCCGTAAACTCTGCCGCCGTTTACCATGCCGCTAAAATCGATTTGAGGCTTCAATGTAAGGAATGAAAGGAAATCGATCCCCGCACGGAGATCGTCGACGCTCACGATGGGGAAGTCTTTTTCGGTTGAAACGTGTATGTGCCTGATACTGAAATTATAGAGGAGTCCCTTGCTGAAACCCATGATACGGACATGCATCCCCTGTTTCTCCAGGGCATCTTCCATGTGACGAATGATCAAGGATTCGGGAATGGCCACCACCCACAGCCCTATCAATATAACGGGGATCGCGATAACGGCAATGGCGGCTTTCTTCATTGGAGACCGTCGGCGGACCTGGTAAAAAGTGCAATAGTCATGGTCACGTCCAGAAGATCAGGCTTGTCAAAAGATTTCTTGATGGCTACCTTTTGAATGGATAGAAGCAGGGGGGCGTTCTCCAGTTTATAGAATATATTGACCAGTTCATTCATGTTAACCTGCTCCATCTGAACTTCAGCGGTCTCCTCATTAAGCTGATCCTTGATCTCCCTGCCCCCGATCCCCTTGATGGATTTCATCTTTCCTTTGACGCCCAGCGACAGGAACGCATCGTCCAGAGCCTGGGCGATGCCGCTTGTCTTTGTCAGAAAACTCTTTTGTTCGATGCTGCCGGCTTGCTCCTTCAGCGATCTGTACTCGGCACTGAGAATGGAAAACTCGGTGAACTTGGCCTTGATCTGAGATAGCTCTTTGCTCGATGCTCTCTCCCAGATAAGGACCGGTATAATGAAGACGTAGAGGCCTAAAAGGGCCGACAGCAGGAGGACCTGGCTGCTGGGCCTTCTGCCGCTCAGGTAATACCTTATATCCGAAAGGCCCTTCTTGATTTTCATCGGTATCTCCCCTTAGCGACCACGGTAAAGAAAAACTTTCCCTTTGCCGCCGGTTTCAACTCTGAAACGGACACACCCGACAGGTATTTGGATAGTCTTACCTTAGCCTGATCAATAGCCTTCATCGAGACCGCCTCCGCCTTCAATTTGATGAGGTCTTTTTCAAGGTTGATTTCATGGTACTCCACGCCATCGGACTTTTTCTCTGATAGATCCACGAGAAATTGAAGAGGATTTACACCCAGCAACAGAGCGCCTGTTTCTTGCATGTTTTTGAGATGAGACTTCATCTGGTACAGCTCATCGACTATCTTTTTTTCACCCGGGAAAAGGCCTGCGTAGTCGTTTCTCATCTCGCGCTTGATAGCCGACACCTCTCGCATATTCGTGACCGTCCTGAAGAGGATGTCTGCATTAATCACCAGGGCCAGCACTATCCCGATGACGGCGGTTTTTTTCAGACGTTTCCACATTTTTTCCGTATCCCTTGTATAGACAAAGGGACCGGTCCTGAGATTGAGAGTATAAGCGGAAAGCTCTTCCTTCGCCGCGCGAATCCGATCCTCCCCCTCCAGTTTTTCCGGGTTCAGAAGCCGACAGGTGATGTTTTCCCTGCCCGCTCCGACAACCGACCGAAGGTCCAGGGATGTGACGATCCTCGGATCCATGCCCCGGCGAGCAAGTTTCGTCAACAAATTGTCGAACGTCTTTCTTTCGACGTATGCAACGAGGACTTCGGAGCTGTCCTCATTCCGATCCAGGATAATGGCACCAAAGACCACACCTGCCGAGCCGCCGATGATCAGATTGTCCAGTTCGAAGGGGATGACGTTCTGCAATTTTTCCCTGTCGGTAAAGGGGAGATTCAGGATTCTGAAGTTCAACATCTCTATAGGGATACTCAAATAGAATTCGCCGATATCGACAGTCTCGGTATGAGAGGCGTATTCCAAGGTCTTTTCAAACCGGTAACCATCTCCACCGCTTGTAAACAGGTAGATCAAAATATCCCCGCTCTCCTGTCCCTCTTCTCCTCCGGACAGGAATCCTGCAAGTCCGCCGGCGCTCCGGGGGTGAATATCAATGAATCCGATTTTTTTCATTGTTTCTTAAGTCTCCTGCCAGTAGGCGATAAGGAAGGCGTTGCCTTTTACGACGACAACACACTCGATGATCCTTTTAATCCGGTCCTCTTCAGCCACTGAGGTAATGCGGAAGTTTGAAGCCTTCACCACGATCTTGTTCATCAGGGATTGCCCCAGAGGTCCTTCAAAACCGGCAACCTTTACAAGGTCGCTGACCCTGTTAAAGGGCTCAAAGGCCCTGTAATTTATCACCCTCTCGGCCAGGGCCTCCGTAATGTTATCATCGAGAGACATGATGACAGCACGGGAGGCGGTGTTGATATTTATGAGATTATTGTATATCTGTCCGATTCCGTAGACCGTCACCAGAGGTGAAATCTTATCATAGGCCCGAGCATCCATCCCCCTGACGAGCAGAAGTTCGTCCACGCTGTCCAGATAGTCGTTCTTCACCCCCTCCTCAGAGTCCCTCCTTCGCGGTTCGAGATCCCCATCTATCCAGTCTGCGACCCAGTAAGCAATGTTCTCATCGAGGTTCAGATTTTTTAACAGCAGTATAAAGGAATCGAAGGCTGTTTCGTTCGTAGTACCGTTGGGCCAGACGAGAGAGTTGACGTTGAATTTCCCATTTTCGTCCGACACCCTGATGACAACCTTTCCGGAGAACCCTTTGAGAATGTTTTCCACCGGCATTTCAATGCTGCCAGGATAGGTGTAAGAATAACGATTTTGATTTTCAGACATTATCTTTGTCGCAAGGGATATTCCCGATTTAGCGGCAAAAGAAAGCTTCTGGGCCTCTCTCCAGTTATAGAGCCCGGCGTTTGTGGTATAGACACCATAAACGAACTCGACCGTCATAGCCGTTATCATCGCCATTATCAACAGGGTAAGAACCAGCGCCATACCCTTTTCTGAACCCATCATAGCGTTCTCCCGATCCGCGGCCGCGCGATTTCGGAGACGGAAAAGGGCATCCCGGAATCACCCTCTTTCTCCTTGTTCCTTATGAACACCGCAAGGGTGATCTTCACCTCTTCGGGGATGCTCTTTGCTAAACGGCTGTCCCAGGTCTTTACCCACCTGTCATTGAGTTTAACCTCCAGGGTAAAGGACGCGATGTCTTCCAGAAGATCCATCCCTTTGTCCTCGGAAGCCCGGGTGACGGCCGTGATCATACTTTTTCTGATGATTAATCTCCCGTCCCTTTCTTCCACGGTATACGTGATCTTCGAAAGCCCCTTGATCAGAGGGGATAGCGACGTCACCATTATCTGAGAGGCCTGCCTTCCATAATAATCCCGGTCATCAATTTTAAAGACCGTGTAGGGCTTATCCTCTGAATAGACGGCTGATTCAATCTCCCTTTTCAGGGTATCCATGAAAAAACGAGCCTCCTGAAGTTTCAGGAGCGATTCGTCAACCACATTCAGCGCCCTGTGGGAGAGAAAGAAGGTACTGTAAAGCACCACCAGCACAAGGGAAAAAATTGCGACCGCAATCAGAACCTCCAAGAGGGTAAACCCTCTCCCTGAACGCAATAAGACCTCTGCATCTGACCCTCCCGTCACAGCGCGCCGGTGGACTTTATTGATCCTTGCGCATGAGCTCGGACAGCTCCATGCTCTCCTTATCTTTCTTGACAACGACCCGTATCTCCTTCATCCCCGGAAAAGTGGAATCCTCGATAAATGTCTCATAAGAAACACCGACATTCGGCTCGGGAAAATTACCCCGGCTTACCTGCGGGTTTCTTTCCATTTCGTAAATCTTTTCTCTGGCAAGGTTCGTGATTGTTGTGATGGTAACCTGCCGTTCGGCTATCCCCAGGTGATAATTCAGAGTGTAAATGAGGGTCATCAGGAGTCCCCCGACAATAGCGAGACTGATCATGACCTCAAAAAGGGTAAAACCGTTTCTATTCATGTTACCCTCTCTCCATCTCTTCCGCGCTCCTTAGCTGCTCACCGCTCAATACCTTGACCCTTCCGCTCAGGCAATTAAAAGTTATGGCCGTCTTAGACTTCTCGCCCTTCAGATAGACTGTAAAACTTTCCGAGGCGCCGATGGGACCGAAAAAAATAATGACCTCCCCGTCCGAGACGGTACCTCTGGACTGCAGGTGGAGCCCGGAAAGGTTCATGAGATTTTCTATTTTTTCTTCTCCCCCTCCCTTGTAACTCAAGGTCTTCTGCCCAAAATTGACCTTTATGGTACAGGTTTCTTTTGTCGCCAGGGCGCTGTCGTTCATGTATCGCAGTATGGAGGCGACATTTCTTGCCTCGGATTTCATCTTGCCATCGCCCATGCCGTCGAAATGGGGGAAGGAAAAGGCCAGCATCAGAGAAACAATAAAGATCACGACGATCAGTTCCAAGAGGGTGAACCCATTATTGCAGATCCCAGTTTTTGATATCCGCATCTTTGCCTTCTCCTCCTTCTTTGCCGTCACCGCCGTAGCTCATGATATCGAAATCTCCGTGCAGCCCCGGCGAGACGTAGATATAAGGGTTCCCCCAGGAGTCGAGGGGTATCTGTTTCTCTTCCCAATAACCCTCCTCTTTATAATTATGCGGTATCCGGCCCGCGGCCGGTATTTCAATGAGTGCCTCAAGCCCCTGCTGGGTGTCCGGATAAAAACCGTTATCCATCTTGAAGAGTTTCAGGGCAGTCTCGAAGTTTCTGATCTGAATTTTGGCCCCCGTTACCCTCGCGTCATCGGTTCTGCCGATAATTCTCGGAGCGACAATGGCGACCAAAAGGCTCAGGATAAATACCACGACCATTATCTCAAGGAGGGTAAAGCCCCTGTTGGAGTTCTGTCGGACAATCTTTGTAAATAGGTTTTTTTTCTTCATCTGCTGTTCACTCCATTATTTGACTAACTGGTTCAACTGAAAGATGGGTAATAATACGGCAAGGACGATAAAACAGACCATGACACCCATCAGGAGAATCATGACAGGCTCGAAGATGGAAACGGCGTTGGCCATCTTCCTGTTGAATTCCTCTTCGTAAGATGAAGCCGCTCTGTTCATTGATTCCGCAAGTTTTCCGGTCTTTTCGCCCGTTGAGACAAGCTGGATAAAGACAGGCGGGAAACCCCGCAAAGACTGAGAAAGCGGCTGACCTTCCGTTACCTTTTCCCCGGCTTCCGAGATCGACGTCTCCAGTTCCCTGTTGCCGATAGACCGTGCGGAAAGCTTGAGAGACCTCAGCATGGGGATTCCGCCATCCAAAAGAAACCCCATCGTCCGTGCAAATCTTGAATAATAGAGACTTTGTAAAACATTTCCGGGTAGCTTGAGAAGAAAGCGGTCCACACCGGCCATGTGCGTCTTCAAAAATCTCCTGACGAATCCGGTCGCGGCGGCCACAATGATAATCATGGCCCACCAGTATTTTGTAAAGGCATCACTGATAAAAATGAGGATGACGGTCATCACGGGCAACGCGCTTTTTGTATCGGCAAAGATCCGCACCATCTTGGGTATAACGAAGGTAAAAAGGAAAAAGAACACAACGATGCTCACTCCCATCATGAGAATTGGGTATATCATCGCGGACCGGACCTTTGATCGTATGGAACTCTGATTCTCCAGAAAATCCGCGAGTTTTACAAGTACCCGGTCCAGCGTGCCGCTCTCCTCACCGGCATGAACCATATTGATGTAAAACTCCGGGAAGATATCGTCGTAATCCTCCAGAGCCCGGTAAAGGCTTGCGCCCCCCGAGACCCGCTCCTTTATGGCGATCAGTGTGTCCCTGTAGAACCCTTCGTTCTCGTCAGAAAGGGCCTGGATCGCTTCTATTAAAGGGACTCCCGCGGAGAAAAGCAGCGAAAGCTGTCGCGTCATGTTCGGCAAAAACGTCTCATCGTTCCTCTGAAGGATGCGCCACCGAGATTTTTTCCGTGCCTCCGATATATCCGTCGGAAAGATCCCCTTTGCCCTGACCAGATTAGTTGCATCCTTGAGTCCGGAGGCCTCAAGTGTTCCCTTTGTCTCCGTCCCGTCAGTGGCATTGTACCCTTTATAGTGGAATATCGGCATGGTCCCTCTGTGTGACTCTCACAACCTCCTGGAGTGTTGTAACTCCCCTTGCAACCTTATTCAGGCCGTCCATGTAGAGGGTCTTCATTCCCTTTGTCGTGGCATGATCTTTTATGGCCTGTGAACCCGCCTTCTCCGAGATCATCTGCTTTGTCCGATTGTCTACATAGAGGAGTTCGTATATCCCTGTCCTTCCCGAATAGCCGCTCCCCCGGCAGTGCTGGCATCCCTTTCCACTGTATAGAACTGACGGCTGACGGGCAGCGAAAGACGAGTCAGGAAAATACGCCCTTTCCACATCTGAAGTTTCATGAGACTCCTTGCAATAGGCGCATATGACTCTTACAAGCCTCTGGGCAACGACGGCCACCAGCGACGATGCCACGAGATATGGTTCCACCCCTATATCAATGAGCCTTGTAACGGCGGAGGGGGCATCGTTCGTGTGAAGTGTGCTCAAAACGAGGTGGCCTGTCAGGGATGCCTGAATGGCAATCTCAGCGGTATCAAAATCCCGTATTTCACCAATCATGATCACATCCGGGTCCTGCCTCAGGATAGATCGGAGCCCGGTGGCGAAGGTGAGCCCTGCCTTGGGATTTACATGGATCTGACCTATGCCGTTGAGTTGATACTCAACCGGGTCTTCAACGGTAATGATGTTTTTTTCTTCCGTGTAAATCCTGTTTAACGCTGCATAGAGGGTTGTCGTTTTTCCACTTCCCGTGGGACCGGTAACCAAGATCATCCCGCTCGTTCTTGTGAGGAGTTCCTGTATACGTTGTACATCATCCGTATCAATTCCCATCTCACCAAGACCGATGAGTCCATGTTTTCTGTTGAGCAATCTCATGACCACTCTTTCTCCTGAAGAGTTGGGAACGACAGATACTCTTACATCTATATCCTGTCCTCCGATGAGAAGTTTTATGCGACCATCCTGCGGGAGCCTGTTTTCCGCGATATCGAGATTAGCCATAATCTTTACCCTGCTTATCAGGGCGTCCTGGATGATTTTGGGAGGGCTTAAAACCTTGCGCATAATGCCGTCAATGCGCATCCGTACCTCAAGTGCCCTTTCGAAAGGTTCTATGTGTATGTCGCTCGCCTTTTCTTTGAGCGCCTGCTGGAAGAGGGCGTTGATCAGCCTGATAATAGGGGCGTCTTCAGTCAGTTCAAGGAGGTCTCGGCCCTTTTCAAACTCCGTGGCAACGGAGGAAAGATCTTCCCCGGCAATATTGTCCATGACCTCTTCGGCAGTGCCGATCTGCCCGTAAAACCTGTTGATCGCGTCTATGATAATTCCTCTCTCCGCTTGAAGGGGACAGAGCTTCAATCCGTAGAGTCTCGACAGTTCAAGCGCCGCGAGAGGGCCATTATCCTCCGCGACCGCCACATAGAGATTCTCTTCGTCCCTCCTCATCGGTATGACGAGATTATTTTTGGCGAAGAAGTAGGGAATTCCCTTGATCAGGAAGAGATCTACGTCTTCATCTTCTATGGCTGTAATGACTTCCATCTCTCTTCACTCGTTACCGGGGGACATTGATCTTGTACTTCGGGTTTGCCTTTATCACCCCTTGTATGGCTGAAAATTTCCTTATGGCTTCTTCTCCGTCCTGACCCCTTTTGAGCTTAATGTGGTAAACTCCATCTTCCCAAAACGTAATAACAGTTCCACCGTATTGATTGATGATATCCTGGGCCGCTTTTGGTGTAATATTTTCCATGAATTCAATCATAAGCTCTCCTCGTTCATACAGTCTTTCCTTCGGGGAAAAGTCTAATCTTTTTTCCCGGGTAAGCCGTTCAAGAGATGCCGTTTCCCTGATGATATGAGGTGTCAGGAATACTAAAAGGTTTGTCTTTTTCTTGACCACCGACTTGTACTTAAAAAGCCATCCCAACAGGGGAATATCGCCGAGGACAGGAACCTTACTTATCTGTTCCTCCTCCCGCTCCTGCAACAGACCGCCTATCACAACGGTTTGCTTGTCTTTCAACACAACCGATGTCTTCGTTGCCCTCTTTGTGGTGGTTGGACCGACAGAGATAGTGATATTTTCAGATTCACTCACCACGGCCGATATCTCCTGATAGATATCCAGCTTGACATAGTCCCCCTCGTTAATCTGGGGGGTGATTCTCAAGGTGATACCGACATCTTTTCTCTCTATGGAGGTGAGAACGGTACCGGTCGTGCTGATATTCCGTTCCCTTGTCGATATAAAGGGCACATTTTCACCGACCATGATCTCTGCCTCTTTGTTGTCTGAAGTAAGGATCTGGGGAGTGGAGAGGACATTTACGACCCCCTTGAAATCGCTCAGGCTGAACAGGGCCGCAAGACCGGGAACCGTCATGTCGGATGTCGCTCCCGGCACGAAACTCCGTGGGACGGTAAAATAATTGGCCAAACCTCCCAGTGTAAGCCCTGTCAGGCCTGTGATAATATTTCCAATGGTGCTTTGATCTACCTGGCCGACCCCGCCTATCATGACAGGCTCTCCGTCTCTTCTCAACGCCGCCCGCCACCTTGTCCCGAGATCGAGGAGTTGATCAATGGAAACCTCCGCGATCATGGCCTCCACGAATACCTGCCCTCTCCTCTTATCAAGTTGTTTTATGACCCGGGATAAATTCTGATAATCAACGGGGGAGGCGACAATCAACAGGGCGTTGGATGACTTGTCCGCAGTAATGGTGATTCCTCCCACCGCCTCAAAGGCCCCTATAGGTGCGGACGGTTTTTGAGCCTGGGCCCCCTTTATGAGGCCGTCCAGGGCCGTCGAGAGTTCCGTGGCATCGGCATTCTCAAGGAAATAAATGTTGATCATCCCCTGGGCATTGGGGGAGGGGACATCGAGGAGGGAGATGAGGGATTTCATCGCTGCTCTCGCAACCTTATCCCCGAAGAGGATCACGGCGTTCAGTCTCTGGTCCGCGCTTGCTTTAGATTCCTCCCCGAAAGACGGCATGGCCCCTGGCCGGGGCTTTTCGGTGATCCCTTCATTGATAATCTTCGCCACGATGTCGGCCGTTGCATACTTGAGGGGAACGATCTCCGGCGTTCCGACCCGGGAGGGCTGGTCAATGATCTTTATGATCGAAAGAATCTTTTCAACGTTCAAACCGGAGTCTATCACCAAAAGCATGTTTGCCGGTCCGAAAACGGATACATAACCATCTTTCGATACCACGGGCTGAATAAGCTTCAGGGCATCATCGGGGTAGATATCTTTGAGCTGGATAAGCCTGGCCATGTAGCTCTCGTTAACAGGCTGTTTATCCATCGTTACGCTAATACCCCTCTGTCTTGCCTCGGATACAGGGATAATCTTGTAGGCATTTACTCCTGAAGGAACAACGGTAAAGCCCTTTAGCTCCAATATAGAGGTAAAGAGGTTGAATGCATCGGCAACACTTATCTTTAAGGGTGCGATGATCGTTATTTTTCCCTTCACTCTCTCATCAAAGATAAAACTCTTCCCGGTAATCTCACTCACAAATCTTGCGATGACCGGCAGGTCAATATCCACGAAGTTAAAGGTTACCTTCTCATCCTTTTTTATTTCTCCGAAGGCATGGGATGACATAAACAACGCCATCGTGAGGGCGATCAATACTGAGGAGATTTTCACTGTTTTCTTAACCATCCTGTCCGGATTCTCCTTATTTGATTTGATAGGTCAACGTCATCTTTTCACCGCCCCTGATAATATAGAGCTGAATCCGGTCCATCCCCCTCAGGGCGGTAAAGGCCTGGAGGGCATTCACGGGATTCGAGATATTATAATTATTGATCCTTAAAAGGACATCCCCGATTTTCAGGCCCAGGCTGTCGTGAAGGCCGTTTTTTTTGATTTTTTTCAGAACAAAGCCTTCCTGTTTGTTGCCGACGATATGCGGGGTCAGCCATGCGTCGGTCATAATCTGATTGGGGTTATCCAGGATCTGCTGAAGGGCTTTCTGGTCGATTACGTACACCCCTTCCCCGATGGTTTTAACAAATTGGGGAGATCCCGGTCCGTCCGGGGGAGGGGCGGTGATCATGAACATATCGGCCATGGAGATCTCGGCCAGCTGATTGTTCTGCCTTATAAAGACCTTGTCAGGTTCGACCTTTGCAAGTACCCCGGCCCCGAAGACGGATTCGCCTATCTTAAACATCTCCTGTTTACCGTCCTTCGCGGCAAATATGGCATAGCTGTAAGCCGGTGACCCGGCGATCGTACCGATCAGTTTAAAGTCCGATGGCGGGGGCGTTTTGTCCACGGCGGAGGCGAGCGATTTCAATTGACCGGCAGGAAAACCAAAAGGATTGTTCCGGAGAATGATTTCGTAGGCCTGAAAACTTCTCCTTTCCTGTCGCTGTGTCTCGACGTGGGGTGAATAGGCCGGTTTAACGCCTTTTTTAGCGACTGATGTTATAATGTCTCTCAGGAAAAACAGGATGGCGATGAGGAGTAAAGCCCCCATGGTTGCGTTCAGTATGGCCAGTGACCTGGAATGCCCGGAGATCCGGACCAGCGTAGTCTTTATTCCCGACACCGCCGGGTGTATGCCCCGTGTTCGCTGAGCATCAGGAACGGAGACGAGACGCTGCCTGAATAGTTGTTTCATGGTTGTCTCCCCTTGCTCACTCGATCAAGGCTATTGTTTTTCTCCTGCCTTTATCTCGGAGCGGGCAGATAAAGGGAGGAGAAAACAATGGCAACTGCTATCAGTGTTGTTCGATATATTGTTCTCATTGTACGTCCTCCTTTATATTGTTGCGTTTTGCTGTTGCCTTTCCGGCTCTTTGAAAAAAGCCGTATGGCATATCTCTGTGCCAAAAGAACGAGGCGTTGTAGAGAGGCAAAAAGGAGACAGGCTGACTTATGAAAAATAGCCTGTCTTCCTTTTGCCTGCATTCATACCGAATACCTCATGCCTTATGGGACAATAATGGCATTGGCGATTAATGTAACCGCGGTCTGTGCCAGCGCTCTGCCGTTCAGCGTGGCGCCGTTGGTCATCGTAATATTTGTTTTGGCCAATATATTTCCATTGAATTCAGACGTCGTTCCAAAAGCCACTACGTCTGCGACCGCCCAGAAGATGTTCTTGGCCTGTGCGCCGCCGCTCAGGATAACCTTCGTGGCGGAGCTGATATCGAGAGTTCCCGCTATCTGGAAGATCCAGACATCATCCGGGCCGCCCGAGAGGGTGACATCCGTTGGTATTGTCACACAAGAACTCCATTTGTAGAGTCCAGGAACGAGTGTCAGCCCGCCAATATTTCCGGCGCCCAGTTCAGTAAAGTCGGGTAGTGTCCGTCCAGCAGCGTCGGTGTACGCAGCTTGCATGTCGAGTACAGCCATGCCTAGGTTAGTAGGAGTAGGCTCCGTATAGTCGGCTGCATATACTTTTCCGGTCACTAGAGATGATGTTGAAAATGTATTCGAGCCATCAGGTACTACAGGTGTTAATGCAAATCCTGTGATAGCGGCATAGGTGATTGGACTAACTCCAATATCTCCAGTAATTGAGGTGGTTCCAGTGGTTGTGATTCCTGATTTTGCCAGAATCGCAAAATTTCCGGCCGACCCAAGGTCTACCGGCGATTGAGCTATTTGCTTAGCACCTGTGGTAAAGGCAGCCATTGCTATTACCATTAAAACAATTAATAATTTTTTCATTATATTTCTCCTTTCAAAGAGACTTAATTTTTTGTTTTATTTTTAAAAGGTAATTAATTTACCTTTCTTTTTAAAATAGCTCCTTAATCTCATACTTATGAGGGAAACTGAAAAGTTTCTGATATTTCATAAGCACTTCTCCGCATCTCGACCTGATGCAGGTTAAGAAACTACCGCTTGTTATCAATTTACTAGTAACTTCTGGGGTCAGTTCTCCACATTTGACATAAGTTAACTTTAATATTTCTGTAATTATGTCAAATGTGGAGAACTGACCCCATTATTCCTTCTTAATACCGAATACCTTATGCCTTACGGGGCAGGTTGTGTAACCGTATTACCATCCAAAGTGACCGCGGTCTGTGACAACAGTCTGCCGTTCACTGTTGCACCAGTCGCCAGGGTGATCTCTGTATAAGACAGTACTATTCCCTCAAAGTGCGCGGTCGTATCAAGCGCGACAGCACCGAAGGTCTGCCAGAAGATGTTCTTGGGCAGTGCGCCGCCGGTCAAGATCACCTGCGTAGCGGAAGCCTGGGTAAGATCGCCCGATATCTGGAAGATCCAGACATCATTGGGGCCACCATTGAGAGTGACATCCGTTGATATTAAAACACCGGTGCCCCATTTGTAGAGGCCAGGAACGATGGTTAGTCCGCCAATCTCTCCGGCGCCCAGCTCAGTAGCATCAGGCAATGTCCGTCCGGCGGCATCGGTGTACGCAGTTTCCATGTCGCTTACAGCCGTGGTCAGGTTAGCAGGGGTTGGAACCGCATAGTCGGCTGCGTATAGCTTTCCGGTCACTTGAGCGGATGTCGAAAATTCATTCGAGCTATCCATTGTTTCTGAAAATCCCGTGAGAG
Source organism: Desulfobacteraceae bacterium (assembly GCA_013792055.1). Taxonomy (GTDB): domain Bacteria; phylum Desulfobacterota; class Desulfobacteria; order Desulfobacterales; family ETH-SRB1; genus B13-G4. The sequence continues at coordinate 344 of VMSQ01000012.1, read as the reverse complement.
CGGTCCGGTCGATTGGACTCACTCCGATATCTCCGGTGATTGCGGAGCTTGGAACGGTAGAGATCCCTGATTTTGCCAGAATGGCAAAATCTCCGGCCGTTCCAAGGTTTACCAGCTCTGGACCTGCCGCTGTTGTTGCCCCTGTTGTAAAGGACCATATCTTATCAGCTGCCAATGCATTGTCTGCCAGGTCTTTGACCCCTGTTGTAATCGTGGCTGTATATACGGTGCTGACTGCAAGGTTGCTGGTCGGATTGAAGGTCGCGGTTGTGCCCACGTAGGTCACCGCACCTGGAACAGGCGTTGCCCCTTGCGTTAAGGTAAAGGTTGCGGTGGTAATCGTT
>VMSQ01000089.1 GCA_013792055.1 Desulfobacteraceae bacterium | reverse complement strand
GAGCCTAAAAAGCGTGAATTGCATATGCATTTTGAGGACAACGGGATTGGAATTGATAAGGATGAAACTAAAAAAATATTCAGGAAATTTTACCAGGCCGGACGATATGAAAATATGTCAGCAAAAGGCAGCGGTCTTGGCCTGCATCTTGTCCAGAATATTGCTCGAATCCATAAAGGAAAAGTCATTGCGGAAAGTAAAGGGATAGGGGAAGGATCGGTCTTTACATTAATTTTGCCATATAGACCTTGAGGGGCATGCTTCTAATTTGACCACTATCCTATATTAAAGTCAATTAATACTTACAAAACAAAAGATTGAAGATTGAAGATTGAAGATTGAAGGTATTCTATTAATTTTATAACAAAAAGACAGAGCGACCCGCCCGCCTCGCCTGAGCGAGCCCCGCCCGCCTCGCCTGAAGGCGAAGCCGATGGCGGGCAGGAGCGATTCCACAAATCGACAATCATCAATCGACAATCATCAATTTTGATAGGGTGCTTTCATGAATAACTCCGAGAAGAAGCGTATCCTTGTAATTGAGGATGAAAGACATATAGCGGAAGGTTTAAAATTGAATCTTTCGCTCCAGGGATATGATGTAATTATTGCTTCAGACGGCGTTTCAGGCCTTAAAAAATGGAAAGAATGGATGCCGGATCTGATAGTACTTGATATAATGCTGCCAGGAATTGATGGGTTGTCTGTGCTTCAAAATATCCGTTTTGAGGATGAACGGATTCCTATACTTATTTTATCAGCTAAGCGCGAACCTGATGACAGGATAAAAGGTTTTTCTTACGGAGTGGATGATTATCTTTCAAAGCCTTTTAACCTTGAAGAGTTCTTGCTGAGAGTTGAGAGACTTTTGACAAGGGTATCCTGGAGCCGTGGTGGAAATGATATCAATAACACCGGTCTGAAAATCTATGATTTTGGAGGCAACCGGATAAATTTTGAAACTTTTGTTGCAGACTGTAAAAACGGTCATATACATCTGACAGAGCAGGAAGTAAAGCTTTTAAAGCTTTTTATTGCAAATCGCGGTAAACCGCTTTCCAGAAGCAAACTATTGGAAATAGGGTGGGGATACACAAGAGACACGACAACAAGAACCGTAGATAATTTTATTGTGAGGTTTAGAAAGTATTTTGAGGATAATCCCCAAAAGCCAGTATATTTTAAAAGCCTCCGTTCTATAGGCTATGTTTTCGATCATGATTGACGGCTTTGTAACAAGTCCATCTGCGGTGTTGTGCTTCATCTTTCGTCATTGCGACGTACTGTGAGTACGTATCCTGCGGATGCCGCGATAGCGGTATTCCTAAAGATTCGCACGCCTTGCATATGAACTTGTTACGAAGCCGTCTATAGGAGTTCTCGAAAATATATTCCGTTTGTTTATTCGTATATAAGCGGTATTCGAGCTAACAATATTGATATAGATCTTATTTTGACGGTAGCGGGAGTTTAAAGAATAGTGAATTCCAAAGAAAGCTATCTGCAGCAGGAAGTCGATTGGATTGAGAATTCCGGGGAGATGCCTGAGGTGGCTTTTTATGAATCTCTTTATTATCTTACAGAGGAAGAAGACGGCCCAAAGCTGATACTGACTTCAGCAGACATTAAATTCCTGGAGGATGCAGTAGTAAATCGTTTTAAAACAATTATATTGAGGGATCTTGAATTCGCAAACAGGAAATCATCGATTTTTCGGGGATTAAAAAGAGCAATTATAAATTATAACAGATTAAAGAAATATCAGAGGAAAAAGAACAGAACTGATTCCGGCATAGAGAAGGTAATAGGTTATTCTCTTATTGAGTACATCCGCTGTGAATGCGAGGATATATCAAATAAAAGGTATTACAGGACTATTAACTGCACGATAGAGGAACTTGAGCAGTTTGCAGATGAACTCGGTATAAATATATCGCCGGCAAAAAAGCCCCACCTGAATGGAGGGGCTTTTTGAATTACGTGCGGTGGAAATGAACTTGCCTGCTCTTGCTATTGGCTTCCCTGAAAAAGCAGAGTTGCACCCTCGTCGGAATCTTTATATATTCCCCCTGGCGCTTCCAATATAATATACTCACGGTTCGATCTGCTAATCGACGAGCTGATCGAGCTGATCGAGATTGTTTGCTGTCTCTTCAACCGATATAGCGGTTTGGTCCTGTGTTACCTCCGTACTACCAGTATCAGTGGTGCTTGGTGTTGTAATATCATGGGTGTCAGCAGCAGCGGCCTCTTTACCCGTGGGTGCGACAGCGGGTTTTTCTTCAACGGCTTTCCTTTCAACAGCGGCGGCTCCTAATTCGCCAGGTGACGGTACATTTATATCATTTATAAACTGCTGGGCTATGGCAGGATCCGTAGGCTCGACTATCCCTGATCCTATCATGGTCATCAATAGAGACTGGCCTTTGGCTATTGTTTGTATGATTCCGTCTATAGTAGAAAGAACATCTACCATGCCTTCAAAACCGTGAACCACGGTTTCTGTGTCGTTGTTGGCCTGTGCCACCAGGTAGAAAAGGCCTGAATCCGACGCATCCGCAATGTATAATGGCTCGTTTTGCGCAAGTCTTCCACTTGCCTTTCTGACCTCTACGCCGAACTTGGTACCCCGAACCCCAGCCACAGCGGTTTTAGTTTTAACCGATGCTGAGATGTTCTTGTGCCTGAACAAGGGTACGACATAGAACATGGCCTTGCCCCGGAGCATATTGAAGGTTGACTTTTTCCTCTGTAATTCATGGTCATCGACGAGTTCCTCAATATCTATCCGTGCATCCTCACCCATGGTGATTACATCTTCTGAAATAAACCTGACCCGGCAGCGGGATTCCTCCAATGTAAACAGGGCATCCTGTTGAAAAACCGCATCGCCCTGTGCAACAAAGTAGGCTTCGTTAGTCTCTCCATGCAGTACCACCACGTGGCCGGTTACAGTCTGTATGAGCCCAATTGGTTCAGCCTCCGGAGCTATAAAGTAATCTTTTACATCCAGACCTTTCAGATCCTCGGGAAGAGCCTCGCTGGGAGCGGCGTTTCCCCTGGCATCCGTATTTGCCTGGCAAAACGCTGTTTGAAACCCAAAAAACAGAAGAGTTATTGCAGCAAGGGCCACAAAAATATATCGTTTCATGCCTGCCTCCATAGACCAGTTAGAACTTGCACCCGACATTAATGGTGTAAGTTATCCGGTCGAAATCATAAAGTTCGCAATTAGACTGGTTGTCCGTATAGTTAAAAGCAAAAGAGGTAAAAAAGTATTCGAGAAATTCCTGACTCAAGACCGCGATGAAACCGTCGCGTTGGTCTATGCGATCCCAGTTGTAGCCGGGCAGCGCCTTGCCGTCATATTTCTTACGGGTCCATTGGTAGCGGAGGAAAAACTCTGTGTTGGTCGGGAATCTGGTAAAATATGAGAACGCATAGTAGATCCCGTGGTAAGAATCCTTATCGGCATCGGCATTGGAATTCTCATAGCCGGTTGTAGCCGAGAGTATATGCTTGCGATCGGCAAGATAAATACTGGGTGTCAGTTCAAAGCGGTGCCTGATGTTGTTCAAACCGGAGTTTCTGCGGGGATAGTAGGCAGTATCGCCATATGAATAGAGCCCTTTAAGGCTGAAGTACTGGCTGAAATAATATTCATAGTTTGGGTCCATGTGATAGGTATGTGAAAGCCGGTCGCTGGCGTATTCTGCTTCCGTGTGTCCAAAAGGAACCTTCAGGATAGCACGACGGCCCGCCCACCATGGCCCGGTGGTGATATCGACTGCCATGTAGTTGAACTCGCTGTAATGAAAATAGGCCAGGTTATAAAAAGAGGCGGTGGTATTCCACATCAACTCATTTTTTTCGCCTATATCGTAGAGGATGTTGCCCATAGCAGTAGTAACCGAAGCTTCATCTCTCAATTTGG
>VMSQ01000194.1 GCA_013792055.1 Desulfobacteraceae bacterium | reverse complement strand
TTAGCCCATCTTCCGCAGTTTGTTATTAAATTCGAGAAAATTCGGGCGGATTTTTTCGGATAGTTGAATGATTACAATCCGTGTTCTCTGAAAATCGGATGTAGTGAAGACCACCCCCTTGCAAGGAGTTGTGGAAGTGGAGATAATATCGCCATGTATCTCCGTCGCACCACAAGAAAGAAAGGTGGCACTGGCTACGATTGTTGGCTTTTGGTTGAGTCAGTCCGCACTGCCCGCGGGCCTCGTCAGCGAGTTGTCGCCACAATCGGCAAACTCCCTGGTCTTGATCGGGAAGAGCGCATTGGTTGGGAGGAAATCGGCCGGATTCTGTCCGGGAAGCCACGTCCGGCGCCTGATCTATTTGAGCGGCGGGAGGCTCCTCCTTCATGGGCCACGGTCAACATAAATGGAGTAAGCGTCGAGCGGCTCAGAAGTTTCGGCGATACTTACCTTGGATTGCTTTTATGGAACAAACTTGGCCTTGCTGACTTCTGCCGGGATCATATCCCTTCAGGCCGTGAGGATGTTCCATGGTCGGTTATGGCCGCTATTTTAGTTCTTGCCCGCTTTTGCGCACCCTCGTCGGAATTGCAGATAGCCGAGTTTTGGTATGGCAAGACTGCTTTGGACGATATGCTGGGGGTTGCCGGCGACAAGATCAACGACGACCGGCTCTATCGCGCTCTGGATGCACTGTTCCCCCACAAGGATGCCTTGTGCCTTCATCTGCAGAAGCGTTACGGCGAGCTGTTCGGCAGCACCTTTGACTTTTTGTTCTATGACATAACCTCCACCTACTTTGAGGGAACCGCCAAGAGCAACCCCCAGGCCAAGCGGGGATACAGCCGTGACGGCCGTCCCGATTGTCCCCAGGTCTGCATTGGGCTGGTGGCAACCAGAGAGGGGCTGCCCCTGGCCTTTGAGATCTTCGACGGCAACCGGTCCGATGTCACAACGACCAAAGAGATGGTGCAGATCATGGAAGCCAAGTACGGCAAAGCCAAGCGGGTCTGGGTCATGGATCGCGGCATGGTGAGCGAGGGAAATCTTGAATTTATGCGCAACACCGGCGTTTGCTATCTGGTTGGCACCCCCAAAGCCATGCTGAGGAAGATCGAGCAACAGCTTCTCGAACAGAGATGGGAAGAGGTACAGTCCGGCGTTGATGTCAAACTCTGCCGCTTACCGGAAGGCACGGATGAGACCTTTGTCTTATGCCGGTCTCAGGGCAGAAAGGAGAAAGAGAACGCCATCCTGAACCGCTTTGTGACCAGACTGGAAAGCAAACTGGGCAACCTGGCACAGCGGGCCGAGATCGGCAAAGCCAGGAATAAACAGAATGTGGAGCGGAGAATCGGACGCCTGCTCGAGCAGAACAGCCGCGCCGCCTCGCTGTTTAACGTTGCCGTCACGGAGACCGGAGCAGGTAAAGACTCGCGACTCTCCATACAGATCAAGAAAAACGAGGAGCGGTATCAGTGGGCGCTGGAGACCGGCGGCAGCTACATCCTGCGCACCAACTGGACAGAGACTGATCCCAAAACGTTATGGAACACCTACATTCAGCTCACGGAAGTGGAAGACTCTTTCCGCACCGAGAAATACGATCTGGGAATGCGGCCGATCTTCCACCAAAAAGAAGAACGGACACAGGCGCATATCCTCGTCTGCTTCCTGGCGCTGACGATGTGGCGAACCCTACAGCAATGGATGAAGGCATCAGGACTTGGTGCAGCCCCGAGAAAACTGCTGGAGGAGTTGCGGGAACTCAAATCGCTCGACGTGCTTCTGCCGACAAGGGAGAAAAACCTCAGACTCAGGATGGTGGCAACCCCGGAGAAGGAACTCAAAGTACTGCTTCAGAGAATGAAGATTCTTCTCCCCAACAAACCAAAAATCATCGAAAATGTAGTGACGAAAATGGCCTGATTTTTATCGTAACTATTTAATATCACGTCTTTGAAACTTTACAACTGCGGAAGATGGGTTAGGGATTCTCTGATGCTTCGGATACTGAAACAGATTCTCGTGTCGTATGATGATTTGATAATGGATCGGTTGACCCGGACAAAGATTTATCCCAGTAAGATGAGGAAGGGACTGGGGCGCCATGTACGTAAGGATGATGCCGAGGAGCGGTTTTGCCGTGGTCGTAAAGTTTACCGGAGGGGGCACCGCAACAGGAAGATAAAGACGGTTTTTGGGGTTCTCGATATGCGAGTGAGAAGGGCAGAATGTCTCACCTGTGGGTCCCGTTATTCTCCGTTGTTGAATGCCCTGCAAGTAGCCCCCTATAGTCGAAAAGAAACAAATGTTGAACATGAGGTTACTGAGGCGGTGATTGATACCAACTATCGCCGTCTGATTGAAGGGAGATCGATCGATATTTCGTTGGGCGGCGTTCATAATATTGTTGTTGGCAGTGATATTGACAAGGCATTTCAGGATCGTATTCCTGCAGAAGATTTATCCGGGATCATGGCAGACGGCACCGGGGTAAAGCAGCACAAAGGGTCTAAGGGAGAGCTAAGGACTGTCATTGGGATTTCGCAGCAGGGCAGAGTCGTTCCCCTCGGTTCTTTTGTCAACGACTCCTGGCCGGAGATAGAGAATGTTGTCAAGGCGCGGATAAAAGGAACGACAGATTATCCGATTCCCTTTGTCTATGATGGAGAGCCGGGTTTGGACGATTTTCTTTCAGGCGCGGCTGAGGTGCAACGCTGTACCTGGCACGCTCCCCGGGGATTGTATCATGCCCTCTGAGAAGACGGATTAAAGAAGAAAGAAAGCCAACCACAGATCGATAAGGTAAAACAGTTGGTCGGCATCGAGTTGCCAGCCGAGGATTTTGAGATTCTCAAGGAAGAGGACAAAGAACCCGTAAGGACTCGATATGAGAAGAGCAAAAAAGAAGTCGAGGAACTGATCAGCACCTTTTATGAAAAAGGATACCAAAAGGGGGCTTCTTACTTGGAAAACTTGTCAAAACGGCTGTTTACAAACATTGAACTATGGTTGTCCACAGGGATCATTGCCCCGAAAACAACATCCCTTCTTGAACGTGTATTCCGAGAGATCGGGCGTCGTCTAAAAAGAATTGCCTGGGGATGGTCCGATGCAGCAGTGACAAATCTGTCGAAAATGATCCTGATTAAACAATACGCAAAAGACAAATGGGAACAATTCTGGAAAGAGAAACTGGGCATCAAAGGTTATTTCAACATTCAGATCCAAACCGTCGAAATCAACCTTTGCCCCACCTTTTGAACGTTACCAATCATTTACATTCAGAAACATGTGAATATAGGTCCCGCCCTTAAACCTGTCCTGAAAGGGGCTACCGTCCAACAGTTCATGCAGGGACCATTTCAAGCCCTTCACAGTTATCTCGGAGTTTTCGTCGATTTTCCACTGCCCCTGAATGACGCTGTCAGCTGGAGAAACAAGAATACTATCGTCACATAAACCATCTATCGGCCTCTTCCCGGGTTTGACATGCCGGTAAAAAAACTGATTAAAGGTCAACCACCCGCTTGGCCCCTTGTCATAATCATTT
>VMSQ01000187.1 GCA_013792055.1 Desulfobacteraceae bacterium | reverse complement strand
CAGGCCGGTGGAACAAAGCCGGAAATGCTTGATAAGGCGCTGGATAAAGTTTATGAATTAGTAGAAAACAGATGAACTACCCCGCGGCAAGCTACGGGGTATCAAAGGATAACATGTTTTGTCATTCCGTGCTTGACACGGAATCCAGAGAATGGTCGCAAAATATGATTTACCTGAATAACCAGCTTGCTCATCCAATTTTTTACTAACATTTTAACTTCTCCCTGTTTTATGGTCAGCTATTAGTGGCTGGATCTATTTAAATTTAAATTTTTTATCTTTAAAAACCCTCAAACACGCATTTACTACTTCAGCGTCATAAAGCTTACCTTTATTAATTGAGATCTCTTCTAAAGCTTTATCAATACCGAGAGCCGATCTGTAAGGCCGGTGAGAAGCCATAGCCTCAACAACATCCGCAACCCCCAGGATCCTGGCTTCAATTAGAATTTCTTTACCCAAAAGCCCTTTAGGATATCCGGAACCATCCATCCTTTCGTGATGTTGAAGCACAATCTGGGCAATCGGCCATGGAAATTCTATGGTCTTTAATATATCGTAACCAGCTTGTGCATGGTTCTTTATGATACCAAATTCGCTTTTGTTTACTCGACCGGGCTTGCTGAGGATTTCCATAGGGACAGATATTTTGCCGATATCATGAATATTTCCAGCCACACGGATTCCCTCGATCTGCTCATCGGGAAGATTCATCTCCCTGGCTATGGCACAGGCAAGCTGGGAAACACGCTTTTGATGGCTGTCCATGTATGGGTCCCTCATTTCGACTACCTCCGCCAGGATATTGAGAAACTCATGATATGACTATCTCGGCCACCCCTATCCGGGTTTGAAAACAAAAAACCCACAGGTGGCAGTATTCCGGCCCTTGGGTTCTCTACCAAAATTTGTATAGCTTCAATCTTCAGATCTATAGGTGTGTAAATCACGACCGTTAGTAAAATTCCCCTTTTTGTGAGGAGTGATGCCCGGTTTACGCCTCTCCGAGGCGCAGGCTCGGAAAGAATACAGACCCGAAGGCAGAGGTCCTACACCTCGGAGAGAAAAGCGTCAGAATGACAAGGTCAGAATACGTCAGCGCTATTTGTATTCGGATATTGAAACGCATTTTCCATGCCAAATGACAGGTATTATCATATCCCTTTGAACTAATTATATAATTAATTTATATAAAAATCAAGAATATATTAGAAATAAAGATTGTCTTGAAGATGGTATGGCATTACCACCCCAATTATGGCACTGGTGGTATAGGGGATAGGGGATAGTAGTCAGTAGTCAGTAGTCAGTGGGCAGAGGTTCAGAGGTCAGAGGTCAGAGGTCAGAGGTTCAGAGGTTCAGAGGTTCAGAGGTTCAGAGGTTCAGAGGTTCAGAGGTTCGGAGGTCGGAGGTTATTAGTTATTAGTTATTGATTATTGATTATTAAGTTAGCGCTTATGTGGTCGGTGGTCAGTGGTTTTAGTAAAATGCGAATATCGAATTATGAAGTTTAATAAGGGCTTCATGCAATTTAGTTATAAAGTTAGGGGAAGCGCTCTCGATTTTCTATGAGTCGATTGCGGACTTATCTTCCAATGATAATAGCGCTTATCTCATTTAGAATATCTTTCAGGGAAGGCATGGTTGACGGCAGTGTTCTATCAGATGTGTGTTTGTGATATGGATAGGAATCTATTTCAGGATGATGAGGAGCGTTGTCATAACGAAACAGCATTTGTCCGGTGCTGTTCATGTAGTGCACCCTGTATTTTTCAATGAATAGGCTCTTTCGCGATTCAGTAGCGAATATGGCGATCTCCAAAATTGAAGAATCTATGATCACGAGATGACCCTTTATATAGACTGTTTCTAATGCAGGACCAAAATATTTTTCAATATTTGAGGACAGGACGATAGAGGAGGAGGCAATGGTTTGTTCAATGTTTTCGACGAATTTTAGTATCACTGGATTGCTGAGCGAATTGCAGACCGTGTTTTCCGCCACCGGGCAAGGAGTTTTGCAAAGGCGTACCAGTCAAAATAATCAGCTTCGTCTCCCATCTGGCCATCCTCAAACCTTTTTAGGAAAGTCTGGGTACTGAGGTGATACTTCTCCTCAAACTCCTGTAAGGCCTTTTTGTAAAATGCCACTGCATTTGAATACAGTTCATACTCACGCCTCAGCGATACCTTGATTTCATTAGTCTGTTGCATAAATACTTATAAACTAAGCAGCCATTGAAAGTCAAGAGTTTTACCTTGGAGGAATACTCGATTTTGGATTTTGGAAACCATGCTTAAACTGCCACAGAAAACGGACAGAGAGGTACTCAGATTTTGGCCGGAATTTAACCCAATAAATCTGCGTAACCTGCCCGCTCGTGCCCCTGGCCGCCTCGCTCTGCTTACCCGCTGGTGGCTTACGATGACATAGATGCTCAGCAGGCGGGCTGGCTCGCAGCGGCAGGCGGGTCTGTGGATTAAAATCGAAAGGATTCCTTAAATTTTCAATAGTCAATTCTTCAATCACCTTGACTCTCTGTCTCAAAATGCGGTATGATTTATTTTAGGTAGCAATAATGACTTTAGAAGAATCCATAAAATTCTGGTTAAGCTCCTGCTTAGATGACTTTAATACAGCGAAGGCAATGCTTGCTGCTAATCGGTACAACTATGCCATATTTATGTGTCAACAATCTTTGGAAGAGCTGCTTAAGGCCATCATCATGATTCAAACTAAAGATCACCCTCCCTACATCCACGATCTAATTATGTTATCCAAGAAAATTGATCTTCAAATTCCAGAAGATATTCATAAGATTTTAAGAAATATCAATCCCCATTACATTGTTGCTCGATATAAACCCCAACGCTTTGATCCTGAAGTTTATAACAAAGCTACTGCAGGGAAAACAATCAAAGAGACAGAGGAAACTATAAAATGGTTCGCAGAAAAATTGGACTTGAAAAAATACTTGCCCAATTTATAACAGAAACCAAAAAAAGAATCCCGGTACAAAAGATCATCCTTTTCGGTTCGTACGCCAAAGGAACTCCTAAAAAATGGAGCGATATCGACATTGCCGTAATCTCTCCTAAATTTGCTGACATGGATGACCTTGAACGTATTAGGTTGCTTCTCGATTGTGCACATCGAATCAAATGTGAACCCCCTGTTGATATAGAAACGTTCGGCTATACCCCAGAAGAATACGAAAACGCCGGTTACTTTGAGTTCCTCGGGGTGATAAAGAAAACGGGCAAAGTGATTTATGAAAATTGAAGATTGAAGATTTGCGGTATCGCTCCTGTCGCTTATGTGAACAGTGGTCAGATTGCCAGAATTTAACCCAATAAATCTGTGTAATCTGCGTAATCTGCGCCTGCCCCGTAGGTCCGGGAGATCGTACTGGGGTAATCTGTGGATTAAAATCCCAGATCCTCGTTTATCAAAACAATCTTAATTCTCCCCTTGGGAAAAGATTTCTCGGTAATTGTCCAGGTATTGCAGATACGGTCTGGGCTTTTGCACTCCTCGCAAAAAGAGGTCTTGTTACAGGGCGTCTTCTTGTCCAGCCGCATGGAATTAACCGGAGCTGCATAATTTTTAATGCGAAACATAGCATCCTCTAAATCCGGTACAATTTTGTTACGGCCAGCGAGAATTAGAACATTCTTAGGCCCGAAAGTAATACCTGCTGTACGGTTGCCGTACATATCAAGGTTAACGAGATTGCCTGTTTCGGTGACTGCGTTAGTCCCGCTAATAAAGAGGTCAACGAGAAGCGCTTTTCTGCGAAGTTTATTTTTTTCTTCATCAGAAAGATTTTTATCATAAACATCCAGAACTTCCAGATCCGGATTGTTCTTGATATCATCATAAAGGCCTGTCTCGATAAACGTCGTGGAACCACCCCATGATACAGTCTTCGCGTTTACTTTTGGCAAAATTTCTTCAAGTACAATACTCTTTGCATCCTTGGAGCTGTTTGCCAGAAAAACCTCAAAGTTGTTTTCTTCCAAAGATTCCTTAAGATCTTCAAGGCGAATCTTCCAATAGTTTTTAATAGGCTTGTCCATAAAAGTCCTCCGGTTTAACTTTTCCTTAAGGCTCTAATTCGTTGATGAATTCGTAAAAAGGCAAATTCATCAAGTTTTAAGTGTTAAGTTTTAGGTATTATGTCGTCATATTATTTCGTTATAACAGATAGTTAAAACTTAAATCCTAAAACTTAAAACATTCGTAAAAATCTGATTTTCAGACTTTTTACGAAGCCATCAGTTATTGATTATTGGTCATTGGTCAGTGCTTACTTAAATCTAAACCCTTTATCTTTAAAAACCCTCAAACACGCATTTACTACTTCAGCGTCATAAAGCTTACCTTTATT
>VMSQ01000212.1 GCA_013792055.1 Desulfobacteraceae bacterium | reverse complement strand
TCCTGCTAAAGAGAAAGCCCGTAAAATCGACATTGATTCAGGTGATACTATCGAATAAAATACTTATTATTCAGTCCGTTATCCTGTGCAATTGATATTAATTAAAGGTGCGAAACTTGAGATATTTATATTTATCTGTAATTGTCGCCTTATTGTTACATCTTTCTTTTATAGCCGGATGCTCTGTTTTTAGAATACATCCGTCTTTAAAAGATGAATTCGTTGCACAAAAACTTCCTTCTTCAGAGTATCCTGAATTTTCAGATGATATGGCCTATGATACTTTAGAATACACTATTTCGCAGAGTATTTCATATCTCAAAAAGCTTCCTTCTTCCAGGCTGTTCAGATTCGGGGAAGACAGCTTTAATGCTGTCCATATGATCAAGTCCATGGAGCATTTTCTAAATTTTATACAGACCAGACCCTCAGAAGATGAACTTAATAAGTTTATCAGATCAAATTATTTTGTTTACAAATCGATCGGCGGCAGAGATGGTCATGTCCTTTTTACAGGTTATTATGAACCCATCCTGAAAGGCAGTCTTGAGCAGAATACTGAATATGGAATTCCGATTTATGCTCGTCCATGCGATTTAACAACAATCGATCTTTCATTATTTATTCCTAACTTAAAAAATAAAAGAATAATTGGAAGATACACCGGCCGGACGGTTGTTCCCTACTTTGAACGGGATGAAATTGAATACAAGGGAGGCCTGGAAGGCAAGGCGGAAAAAATTGCCTGGATTAAAGACCCGGTTGATCTTTTTTTTCTTCAAATTCAGGGCTCTGGAAGAATTTATTTTGATAACGGTAAGACAATTAATGTCCATTATGATATAACAAACGGACATCCATACCGGAGCATAGGAAAATTACTTATTGAAAAAGGGATGATAGAAAAATCAGAAATGTCTATGCAAAAAATTCGCGCTTATCTGCGTGAAAATCCAGAAGACGTCAAAGCTATTTTAAACTTTAACCCCAGTTATGTTTTTTTCAAGATAGAGGAAGACGGCCCTTTGGGTTGTATTGGAGTTAAATTGACGCCTGGCAGGTCGATAGCATTGGACAGGAGAATATTTCCTTTGTCAGCTCTTGCTTTTATAGAAACGCTAAAACCTTTGATAAATGGCGATGGTGAAATTCATAATTGGACAAGTTTTAGCAGAGTTGTTTTGAATCATGATACAGGAGGGGCGATACGCGGGCCTGGCCGTGCGGATCTGTTCTGGGGAAACGGTACATACGCTGAGATAGCGGCGGGTCACATGCAACACCCTGGGAAGCTGTACTTTCTTGTTCTTAAACCTGAAATTAGTTGAGCGGTTGATTTCCCTGGACTTTTAATTGTACCATACGAGTCCAGCGAGCTTGACAGTTTTTTGAAAAATAAGTACTGTATAACTCATTTTGTGATTTATATTTTACCCTAAATTAAGACTTTTGTTATAGGTGAGCGATATGTTCGGCATAGGCATGCCTGAAGTATTATTAATTTTAGCTGTAGCGCTTATTGTTATAGGTCCCAAAAAGCTTCCGGATCTTGCAAAATCACTTGGCCGGGCAATTGGCGAATTCAAGAAAGCCACACAGGAATTTAAACAGTCTATTGATATAAATAGTGATTTAAAAGATGTTAAAGATAAGTTTGAGGATATGAACGATAGCATAAGGGAGGCTGTTGATGACGTTCCCACCCCATCTAATGATGGAAAAAAAGTTGATAATGAAGCAGCAGAAGGGCCTTTAAAAAATGATTGAAGATGAGAAAATGCCTTTTTCCGGCCATCTTGAGGAACTAAGGAAGCGTCTGGTTATCTGTTTTATAGCTATAGCTATAGGCTTTATTATTTCATATGGATTTAAGGAGAAAATTTTCCATTACCTGACCATACCTTTAATTTCTGCAATGCAGGCAGATGATAAACTTATTTTTACAGGTTTGCCTGAGGCGTTCTTTACATATCTAAAAGTATCATTGCTATCAGGTTTAATGCTGTCAGCACCTGTAATATTATATCAGTTCTGGTTGTTTGTTGCACCAGGGCTTTATGGCAAGGAAAGAAAACTTCTCGTTCCTATAGTTTTTCTTTCTTCTTTTTTCTTTATCGGCGGGGCATTGTTCGGATATTTTATTGTTTTTCCATTTGGATTTAAGTTTTTTTTAGGATTTGCCACTGAGACAATCCGGCCGCTTCCATCCATGCGTGAGTATTTAAGCTTTTCTTCGATGTTACTTCTTGCATTTGGGCTGGTTTTTGAACTTCCTCTTGTTATTATTTTTCTTGCCAGACTCGGCATAGTTTCAGTTGAATTTTTAAAGAAAAACAGAAAATATGCCATACTCTTATTTTTTGTTGTTGCTGCTATTTTAACTCCCCCTGATGTTGTAACCCAGATTATGATGGCTGTTCCCCTGATGGCTCTTTATGAAATAAGCATAATAGGCGCAAGGGTTTTTGGGAAAAAAAAATCACAAAAAATCGATAATGATATTTAATTGATTTTTACATATATTCTTTGTCGTTGACAGAATAATTTTTACTTGATAAAGAATTTTATATATTATATATGAAAAATTATTAGATGAATTGTCAATTAATAATCCTTAGAATGTAAGGAGGTGAAGAAAGTCTATGAGCAAAAGATATTTGTTGATTATAGCTGTTGTAGGAATTGCTTCTCTGTTTCTTGCTACCGCTATTTATGCCGGGACCACCGTAGCTGATGTTGTCAATATGGAAAACAAGGCTTATGACAAGCACAAGAAGAGCATAGTCACCTTTACACACAAGAAGCATGTTGAGGAATACAAAGCAGTCTGTGGTGACTGTCATCATGATGCTGATAACAAACCGCTTAGTGGTCTGAAAATGGGTGATGAGGTTAAGAATTGCATCGAGTGTCACAGCACGCCGGGTGAAGCTCCAAAGGGGAAAGACGCTCCAAAGCTTTCAGAGAAAGAGAAGATGGCATACCACGCAGAGGCTATGCATGAAAACTGCAAGGGTTGTCACACGAAGGCAAATAAGAAAAGCGGCACGAAAACAGCACCTACAACATGTACAGGGTGCCATCCTAAAGCCGAAAAGTAATTTAATAGCTGCAGGATTTAATTATTCAGGGCAAACATTAAAATAATGTTTGCCCTGTTTTTTTTGCAGGAAATTGCGTTGCGAACAAAATTTTCAGCCCAGAATTGAGTACCAAGAGCATGGAGGTCAACGGCGCTCATCATTTCAGTTGTTTAAAAAGATCTTCAGTTCTTAAGAGATAACTGTTTCCTATCAACTTCAGGCCTATATTTTGTATTCTTTATAATGTTGGTTAATAATCTGGGGCTTTGCCGAGAATTGCTGTCATTGACAGAACAGTTTTTACTTGATAAAGAATTTTTCATATGAAAAATTATTAAAAAGGTTATTGATTGATAAATTTTGAATAATGGAAGGAGGTAAAGAAAGTATATGAGTAAAAGAAATTTTGTGATTTTGTCAGTTGTAGTTATTGCTTCCCTTTTTATTGCGAGCAGTATTTATGCTGGTGCTGAATGCCCTGATATGATCAAGATGGACAATCCTGCTTATTCCGAGCATACAATGGGTATCGTTATGTTTTCACACAAGAGGCATTTTGAGGGATATAAACTACCTTGCGGTGAATGCCATCATGATGACAGCGGTCAGCCTCGTACTGATCTTAAGGTTGGTGATGAAGTCGATGGTGGTTGTATTGATTGTCACGGCAACCCAAGCAGAAAACCAAAGGGCGCTAAGCTTTCAAAGAGTGAAATGTTAGAATACCATGCTGAGGCATTGCATATGAACTGCAAGGAGTGCCATAGGAAGGAAAAAAAGGCTGGCAAGAACGCACCAACATTCTGTGATGAGTGCCATCCCAAAAAGTAATAATTTAATATCTGCAGATTTAATTATTCAGGGCAAACATTATTTATGATGTTTGCCCTGTTTTTTTGATTTTTTTGTAGGAAATTGCATTGCTGACCATAGACTTTGCCCATGAGGGGGTACCAAGGGCATGAATATGGGTGTATGTGGCGAGCACATTTTTATAACATATGCCGTCTTTTTTATTAATAAAACCATTTCCTCTTTTCATGTTAAAAACCAGATCCTCATCATTTCCTTTCCATTCAAGAACGTATGAGTAGTGAAACTCATGGCCTCTGATTTCGCTTCCCTTCTTGAAATACTTGTTTTCTCTTTCAATTGAAATGATTGTATAGCCGTGTCCTTTTGGTTTTTTGGAAAGGCCAAATACAACAGGCAGAACTCCTGCCATTTGATATGATTTGTTATCAAGAACAAGTTCTTTTCCCAGATACATCAACCCCCCGCATTCAGCGTATATTGGGAGGCCGTCTTCAGCCAATGCCTTTAACTCATTTCTGAATTGCTCGTTTTCTGATAATTCTTTAGCATGGGTTTCAGGAAAGCCGCCGCCGATATAGAGAGCATCTATAGGTGGTATTTTATTTGTTTTAAGCGGGCTTATAAATACTGTTTCTGCACCTGCCGCAACAAGTGCATCAATATTTTCAGGATAGTAGAACTGAAAAGCGGAATCCTTAATTATGCCTATCCTTACTGATTTCGGATTTCGGATTTCGGATTTCGGATGCGTGATTGCAGATGGTCGTTGAAAAGAAACATCGCAAGCAATTTTGGTTAATGCGTCAAGATCAATATAGCTTTTAGCCATTTTAAGTGCAGCATTTATTGAATCATTTGCCCATTCATGTTCTGGAGTTGGGATAAGCCCCATGTGCCTTTCAGGAAAATTTTGCTTTTTAAGCTTTGGGACAGCACCCAAAACCGGTATTCCGCAGTAGTTTTCAATACTTTTGCGAACAATGTTTTCATGCCTCGATCCTGCAACACGGTTTAATATAATACCTTTGATGGGTACGGTCGGATCAAATTCGACGCATCCCAACACAACTGCAGCCATGGTTCGCGTGCTCTTTGTGCAATCTATGCACAGGATTACAGGCAGATTAAGAAGTTTTGCAAGCTCAGCAGTGCTGGTGCTTCCTTCTGCATCCAGGCCATCGTATAGCCCGCGATTTCCTTCTACAACAGCTATATCACTTTTTAATGTATGGGTATAAAATGAATTGAGGATTTGCTTATCTTCTACGAGGAAGGTGTCAAGATTGTAGCAGGGCCGGCCGGCCGCCATAGCAAGCCAGCCGGCATCTATATAATCCGGACCTTTTTTAAAGGGGGCAACAATTTTTTTAAGATTTTTCCACGCAGCAATTATTCCTATGGACAGTATGGTCTTTCCCGATCCACCTCTCAAGGCTGCAATAACGATTCCGGGGAAATCCATACTTTCTTGCTGCATTAAATTATAATCTTACTCATCTTCTTCGGTGGCGTGTTGCTTTCCGAGACCTTTGAGTCCAATTAAAGTTGTGCTTCCGCTAGACCAGTATTCCAGGATTTCTTCTCTTACCATTTGATTTACAAGTCTCTTCACATCCATAAGTTTTTCATCGGGAAGCATTTTATAGTAATCTTTAAGATAAAATTTTGTTTTGCCCTTTTTACCCTTAAGAGCTTCTACAATTATATCTTTTGCTGCTTGTTCATCAATTGATATAGCCATTATTAAGCCTCTTAAATTTATACCGGAGGCAAAATTATTTGCCTCCGGCGTATTGTTTAATGTAATTAGAACTTAAAGTTTGTTGTATGACGCCATGTGTAATAGGCAGAATCACGGAAATCATCAATGAGATGATGTGTGAAATCAATCTCACATTTTTCAAAGAATCTTTCCCAGCCGATTCTTTCCGCCCATTCACCGACACGCTCGTATTTATTTGCACCACTTGAATATGCTTCAACAATTCTCTTGATTGTTGCTGTCATGGTCGGCCAGCGAGGCGGTTCATTCGGAATAAATGCAACAACGCACTTGGAGAACTTGGGTGCGCTTCTTCTGTTGGATATTTTACCGCCTGCCATGATTACTATTCCGTCACCCTCGGTATCAGCCAGAGGCATTGAGGGGCACATTGTGTAACAGTTACCGCAGTACATACACCTGTCCTCGTTAACTGAAACAGTGTTTAGCTTTTTGCCACCTATTTCAATTTTAGAAGGCTTGATTGCTGCGGTCGGACATGCTGCAATAGCCAGAGGAATTTCGCACATTTTGTCCAGATATTCATGGTCAAGAAGTGGCGGTTTGCGGTGATATCCGAGAATCGCAATATCTGAGCAGTGAACAGCGCCGCACATGTTAAGACAGCACGCCATTGAAACGCGGAGTTTAGCAGGCAGCTTCATGTCTGTAAACTGGTCATAAAGCACATCCAACGTTGCTTTTACTGTGCCTGATGCGTCGGTTGCCGGGGTGTGACAGTGAACCCAGCCCTGGGTATGCACGATGTTGGTAATGCCGGCCCCTGTACCGCCAATTGGGAACTTGTTGCTTCCTGCAGCAAATTTTCTGCCGGCAAGATCCTTTTTTAGAGGTTCAACCTTATCTTTACTGTCCACCATGAATTCAATGTTGTTTCTGGTAGTAAATCTCAGGTGTCCGTCGCAATGTTTATCAGCGATTTCGCATGCTTCACGGAGCAGGGTGATGCTCATGAGACGAGCAGCACCGACTCTTACAGTATATACTTCATCCCCTGTTTCAGAAACATGTACCAGAACGCCTGGTTCCAAGATTTCATGATATAACCATTTACCCTTATTTGCTGCAATAACCGGAGGGTAAAAATTATCGTACTTTTTTGGACCGATGTCGGTTATTCTGTTTTCCATCGGTTTATCAGGATTGTAACCTGAAGATATAAATGCCATGGTAATTTCCCCCCTATCTTTGATGATGTTTTCTAAATTCAACGATATCACGCTTCCAACCACCTGGAACTTCATCTTCTCTCCAGAAAATATACGGGTTGGCACGAGGTTCTAGAACATGCTGCGGAATCGGTTTCAGGTTGCATTTATCAAGCATCTTCTGCAAGCCCTGACGTTTGATTAATTCGCCCACCCGCTCTCTGTTCTTTCCTTCTTCCATCCAGTAGTCCCAGACATTTCCAATTAACTCATGGAGTTCATCATAAGGCTCTTCAACTTTTACAAAAGGAACAAGCAGAGTAGCAATTTGTGCTCCATCGAGAATCGGGGCTTTTGCGCCACAAAATATAGATAGGCCCTTATCTGTGCCAACCCTAAGAGCTCTGGGCATTGTGTTAATGCAGTGCATACATCTGGTGCATTCTCTGTTGTTGATCTCGAGTTTTCCACCTTCATATCGCATGCACCCGGTAGGACAGAGGCCAACAACTTCTTTCTGGATGTCAAACGGACCCCAGTCACGTCCTGAATGGGCTCCTGCGTTTGAAGGAACTTCACCGCCGACATAAGCCTTTACCGCTTTCTGGTCAATACGGATATCATTGCGCCATGTGCCGATAAAGGACAAGTCTGAACGCGCAATGGATGCAACACAGCAGTTAGGGCATCCGTCAAATTTGAATTTAAACTTATATGGAAAAGCCGGACGATGAAGCTCATCCTGATAATGATTGGTCATGAAATGGCACAGTTCCTGGGTATCGTAGCAGGCATATTCACAGCGTGATGTTCCAAGACAGCAGGAAGGAGTTCGCAGGTTGCCACCGGAGCCGCCAAGGTCTGTGTTCATATTGTGGGTTAATTCCCAGAAGATTTCTTCCAACTGGGGTGTTGTTGTGCCGAGAAGAACGATATCACCGGTAGCGCCATGCATGTTGGTCATACCGCTTCCGCGCAGTTCCCAGATATCCATAAGATCATTAAGGAATTTGGTTGTATAGTATTTGCCTGAGGGCTGGTTTACGCGGATGGTGTGGAAATGTGCAACACCCGGGAACATCTGCGGCTGGTCACAGTATCTTCCGATAACACCGCCGCCGTAACCGAATACACCGACGATTCCGCCGTGTTTCCAGTGAGTTCTTCCATCCTTGTAGGAAAGCTCAAGCACTCCCAAGAGGTCCTCACAGATATCCTGGGGTACCTGGTAGTCTAAACCCTTTTCATTCTTTGCCCTTGACGCGGCCTCCTGCTTTATATCGGATATAAAGCTTGGCCACGGACCAGTTTCTAGCTGGTCAATCAAAGGGGTTTTGTGTTTTGCCATAGTCTTACCTCCATTTTTTGTAAAAATTAACCATTCTGACTATAAATGAAATGAAAATTCCTTTCCCCATACGGGACTATCAAGGTCACCTCCTCTCAATTTGCCTTTTAATTCGATGCGGTATTTTATTGATATTCTATTGATTTTATAGCTTTTTTCTTTGGGTTGTATATAGATAACCCATTTAAGTTTATGGATATATAACCAATCTTGTTCTTTGTCAACAAAAAAGGAATATAAGGTATCGCATAGAGAATTTATATTGTTCGAAAATATGTTACAGGCTTTTTACACTTTATATTGAGTTTTTGATTCTAAAAAGTTCTTTATATTGTGTAATTGTATGCAAATAATTTTTAAATAGAAAAGCATTTACAATCGGACCGCAAGCCATAATATTAATAAAAACGCAGTGATTTCAAAATGATAGATTTTTTATTGTACTAAAAACTATATCAACATGATTTATTAAATTTTGTCTTATTACAGAAATTTCAGGAGCCATTGGATTATATGTATTAACTATGGAATTAGATATTTCCAGCAAATCTGTTTTTGCAAAACATGAAATATAATTTATGAAATTAACTGCAATGGTATTAGTTAATTTATTGGAGGATATTTTAGACAAACCTTTTAGAAAACCTTTTAGAGTGCCCTCGACAGCAATATTATCGGACCAAACTATTTCTCCAATTCCATCAAGCCTGTCAAGGCGGTTTCTTATTGAAATATTGAGAAAAAATACAAGCATGGCTTCAAGCGGCAAATAGGCAGCGCTGTTTGTGTTTTGTCCTTCCAGTTCATTTTCATTAGTATTTTTAAACATGGGTGCGTACTGCCTGACTGTAATGAGCCTTATTTCCATCTTGTTTTTTTGAAGTTTTATGACAAAATCTCCTGCAGCGTGATGCCAGGGAAATATTTGTTCAAAAGTCTCAGCATTATAGTAGCATGTCAAAATCATGGCTACCTGGCTGTAAAGTTCCAAAGTTTCATCAGCGGAAAGGAAAAAGTTGCCTTTTTCATGGTCCCATACAACTATTTTTATGCTTGAATCTGTTTTATCTTGTGAAAGATGAAATTCATTAAAACCTTCAAACCACTCTCCCAAAAACATTATAATATCTAACCCTTTATTTTTTAAGTGTATTTCACCGATGTTATATGCTGTTGGAATAAATGAAAATGAAAACTCATTGTTCAGTTTATTTAGAATTTCAAACTCTCTTTTGATATAATTTTTACCTGTACTTGATATGGCAACGTTTAATACAAAAAGGATGCTTGATCCATTAATATGGGCTTCTATCCTTGCTGGATGGTAAAATTCTCCGTGTTTTTCCAGATAGATACGAATTTCTTGTATTGCTTCAGGTTTTATATTTTGATTTAATTGTTGAGAGATTGCAGAAGTAATAGATTTAAATTCGTTTTTTCCCAAAAAAGAGCGGACTGCATAAAAATAGTCTCCATAACTTACAGAAATTCCTTCAACTTTTTGGGACTTTTTCCTTTTCATGGGAAGTGGTTCAGTCCATATATGGCTGTTCTCGTCAATAAGGTTTTTTGTGTATTGAAGATAATACTTGAATAGGGGTTTGGATGGCATTTTAATAAGTCAAATAAGTCAAAAAAAATGCGGCCCAATAATTTCAGTTAGTTACAATGAATATGGGCCGCTTAATTACAAAGACATATGTCTCAGTAGTTAGATGCTTTATCTATGCGTATCAATTTCTTTTAAAATTTCCGGTGCTACCTCGTAACCGAGTTTAATTGCTTTATCGCAATTTTCAACGGCTTTGTCATATTCACCTTTTTCTAAATATGCTATTGCTAAGTTATTGTAGGCAACTGCAAAATTAGGGTCCAGTTCAATAACTTTTAAATTGGCTTTTATGCTCTCATCAATCAAGCCTGACATCAAATAAGCACTTGCCAATGTAGAATGAGCCTGAATAAACTTGCAATTAAAGGAGATAGCTTTTTTAAGGGCTGCTATAGCTTCTTCCGCCTCTCCCCTTTGAAGATGAACAAATCCTATATTGCCATAACCTTCGAAAAATCCAGCCCTTGCCTTTGTTGCCTGTTTGTTGTATTCAAGGCAGCCGTCCAGGTCACCATGCTGCAGGCAGATTCCTCCAAGTTGTACATAAGCTTCGGCGATGTTTGGGCTACAATCTATCGCAGCATGCAGCTCTCTCTCAGCTTCATCAAATTTTCTCTGCCCTATCAGGCCTACTGCAAGGTTATAATGAGATGTTCCGCAATCCGGATTTGAAGCTACGCTGGCCCTTTGCATAGCAATATATTCTTCGACATTTTTTGCTTTTTGCATGATATATTCCTTTATTAAAAATAAGTTTGTAAATTTCTGATAATAATTATCGAATCATTGAGACATTTTTCGGGTTATTGTCAAGCAAAAACAGATTGAAGTCAAGTTCATCTTTCAGATAAAATGGTAAGGGCTTATGCAAACCCGGCCGATTTATTTTTTGCGTGAGCTCTAAGAAAATTAATTTTTTCCTTGACATAATTATATATTTTATACAATTTCTTAATGTTATAGAATTTAGGGGCTTCGCTCCAATTGGAGTATTGGAAGAATGGAACAGTGGAATGATGGGTTTAGAGGAATAAGAAATTAATTTTTTCCCCTTACCCACTATTCCATTATTCCAACATCCCATGTATGTTGTAGCACGCACGAGATGCCGCTAAAAGAGTTATAATGTCAATAGGTTGTAGAAATTTCGAGACGTTCTTTCAGTGGGTAAATTTCTTTTTTTCTTAAATAAGGGGGTCGTTATGATAAAAGGATGTTTTACAGCGCTTATAACGCCATTTAATAATTTTGCCGTTGATTATGAAAATCTTGGCAAACTTGCGGATTTTCAGATAGAAAATGGTATTAAAGGAATTTTGGCTGTTGGTACAACAGGTGAAAGCCCCACTTTAACATGGGATGAACACAACAAAATTATAGAGGATGTTGCAATAAAATCAAAGGGTAAATGCATTTGCATAGCAGGCACAGGAAGCAACAACACCGATGAAACTATTGCAGCAACTAAACACGCTGCTGCTGTTGGCGTTGCTGCTGTATTGCTTGTAGATCCATATTATAATGGCCCAAGCTCTCTTGAAATACGTAAAGAATATATTGGGCAGGTTGCCAGAGCTTTTCCGGATGTTGAGATTATTCCTTATGTAATTCCTGGAAGGACCGGCACGCAACTGTTGCCGGAAGATCTGGCTTTCCTTAACAAGGAGTTTGGAAATGTAAATACAGTAAAAGAGGCAACTGGAAATATAGAAAACATGAAACGCACCAGAGCTTGTTGCGGAGATGATTTTACTATTCTATCAGGTGATGATGGAATGACATATGATATGATGCTTGATCTGCAGATAAAAGCAGCGGGAGTTATTTCAGTTGTTTCAAATATTGCACCAAAAGCTGTTGCTGAAATGGTTAACTTACTTGAGCAGGGTAACCAGACCGAGGCCAAGAAACTGTTATCGGCACTGGGACCGCTATTTAAAATGGTTACCGTTATAACTAAGGAAAAGACGCCTTATGGAGAAGTGGTTTGCAGGGCAAGAAATCCTCTGGGCATAAAGACCCTAATGGCCATTCTTGGCGTTACTTCTGGAGAATGCAGAAAACCTTTGGGGAAAATGACAAAAAATGGTCTAAATAAAGTACTTGAAGCTGCAAAAAAAGTACAGGCTGATAACCCTGAGATATTCCAACCGGCAGCGGATTTTTTTGGTGTAGATATTGAGGCTCGTTTAAATGATCCTTCAAGCTGTGAAGGACTTTTTTATGAAAAATACTAAGGAACGGGGACGAAATACTTTCCCAACTATGCATCACAGCTTCAAGCCATCTTTGCCCGATCTTAAATCCCAAAAATATCAAAATAGCCTGCTATTCTATCAACTTTTGTGCTTTAAGATCGAACGAATCTAACCCAAATCTATGCGCCTACTTGGGGAAGTTATTTCGTCCCCGTTCCTAAAAGCATGGTCGAGTGGTCGAGTAGTCAACCACTCGACCAATTTTCCACTCAACCAATATCAATTAGATTTCTTCTCTTCTTTTATTTTGAAATCACCGGCTTTAAAAAAAAGCCATTTCAGCCACCTGATTCCAAATTCTAACAGAGCAAGTTCATCTTTTTTTATTTTCTCAATAAGTTTCTTTTTGATATCATATCGTTCTAAGAATGTGCTTTCAAAAACAAATTCTCTGAACTTGTCAATATTATAACTGACTAAGAAAAACATTTTCTTGCTTTGTTCTGTGAGCATTACATTTTTTGGAAAAGATCTCTTCCTGACCAGCAGATCCGTCCACCCCGCATTAATTTCATCATGGATGTCAACCCCCTGATCTTTTCGCCATTCGCGTACGGTCCATATTTTTTCTTCTTCAAAGCCAAGACAGTGAGGTTCATGTACAAAAAAATAGAATTCTTTGTCATCGGCTCCTTCTTTGTGGCTCAATGAAGCAACTCCCAAAGGATAATAACGACAGGTAGTTGGTCTGTCTTCATAGATTATGCATCCATCATCCCTTACAAAAGGGCATGATTTTTCTTCATCGTCCATCAGCTTTAAAGTTATAATAGGAAGGTCTGTTTTTTCTAAAAGCTGCGGTTCAGTATAGATTGCCAAGAATTCTTCTGATGAAAGCTGCAGACGATTTTTTAGCCTGATAATATCATAAGGAGTAAGATTAATATTTATACCCCTGCAACATTTGGTAAAACATTTTACACCCTTATGGCATTCAAACTTAAATTTATCATCAGGGCCGAATCTAACAGGTTCGATACCAGCCATATCAGGCTTATCGTTTAACAAATTCATATTTTTTTCCTTTCATGGGTTTAGTATCAAAAAACTTGGACTTTCCTATCTGAATAGAAAAACGATGTCAATAGCTCAGGTTTTGTAAAACTATATGAAACAAGCTATCTATGGGCTGATATATTTTCCAAAAGCTATGTTACAAAAAACTTATTTCTTGATTTAAAGAGGAAATATTTTTATATGTTATAAAATAAAATAAAAACATCAACCTGCAAATTGGATTTAACCTTTTGTTTATATGAAGAATATGTCTTTATCTGAATTTAAGCTCGGACGTTTTTTTTTAGGGTCCCTTCCTTACGGCAAGGATTTGATAGAGTCTGTTGAAGACTTCTGTAAAGAAGCCTCAATCCAGATGGCCGTTTTTTCGGCGATTGGCTCTGTTTCATCCGTTACATTAGGATGTTATGACCAAAAACAGCAGGTTTATGTGACTTTCAGCGAAGAAGCTCCTCTTGAGATCATAGCATGTATTGGTAACGTCTCAGTAAAAGAGGGCAGCCCATTTGTACATGCACACATTGTTTTAAGTGATGAGAAAGGTAAAATTACCGGAGGGCATCTTTTTTCAGAGACAATTATTTTTGCAGGGGAAATCAACCTTCAGGAATTAACAGGAAAGCCTTTTGAGAGAGCTTATGATAATAAAACCGGTCTTATGCTATGGAATTTATCGTTTGTCTGAGGAGGTTTAAATGCAAATAACTATTAAAAGATGCGACAAATTGAAGCAGCGGCCGGATGCTTCCAATCTTGGTTTTGGAACAATATTTACAGACCATATGTTTAATATGGATTACAATCCAGAAGAAGGCTGGCATAATCCACGCATTGAGCCATACGCATCCTTTATAATGGATCCCGCCACAATGGTTCTTCATTATGGCCAGGCCATTTTTGAAGGGCTCAAGGCTTTCAGGACAGAGTCAGGCAATATACAGATTTTTAGACCGAGAGATAATTTTACAAGGCTTAATAAATCTGCACGTGCCTTATGCATTCCTGAGATTGACGAAGATTTTATTTTTTATGCCATGAAGCAGTTGTTAAATATTGAAAAAGACTGGGTGCCTGGTACTCATGATGCTTCCCTTTATATAAGGCCTGCAATTATCGCAACGGACCCGTTTCTGGGCGTCCGCGCTTCTCATACATATCGTTTGTTTATTATCCTTTCACCGGTTGGCGCATATTATAAAGAAGGTTTTAATCCAATTAAAATCTGGGTTACAAAAAACCACGTTAGAGCAGTGCGAGGCGGTGTTGGAAATGTAAAAACAGCCGGAAACTATGCAGCAAGTCTTTATGCCGGCGAAGAAGCCCATAGAAATGGTTATACACAGGTTTTATGGCTAGATGGGGTTGAGCTTAAATATGTGGAAGAAGTAGGATCGATGAACATATTTTTTGTCATAGATGACGAGATTATTACTCCGATGTTAAGCGGAAGCATACTCCCAGGCATTACCAGAGATTCTGTAATTTCCCTTGCAAAAATGTGGAATTTGAAAATTACAGAGAGGAAGATCAGCATTGACGAGTTGATTGATACTCACGAATCAGGCAAGCTTCATGAGATTTTCGGATCAGGCACTGCTGCCATTATTTCACCTGTCGGAGAAATAAGATACGGCAAAAAGATTTTAACCATAGATGACGGTAAAGTTGGTCCTATGGCAAACAAGTTTTATAATGCCATAACAGACATACAGTATGGTATTGCAGAAGATCCTTTTGGATGGATTGAGCCGATATAGATGTTAAGAAAACGGTTCACGGTTCACGCTTTTTTTAATGAATTATGCAACGACTGAAGCATTTTAACCGTGAACTCTGAGAGGGTATTTATTTGAAGACTTCAGGCGAACCAAGATATTTGCAGGCCTTTATATCAAAGATGAAAACAGAAGGTATTCAGCCTATAGTTATTGATACATTTGCATATTATTATGAAAAGGTTGCTGCCGGTGAAAAAGGATTTATTTATGATAAAGATATAAGGCCTCTTGATCCAGATGATATTGAAGACGCAAAGGATGCGTCTAAATATGCAGATGCCGGTGAAAAAGTATTGAAAAATGTTGCTATGATAGTATTGAACGGCGGTCTTGGAACAACTATGGGTTTAACAAAGCCCAAATCTCTAATAAAGGCAAAAAACGATAAAACATTCCTTGAAATAATTTTAGAGAAGGCAGAAAAGTTAAATGTTAAGCTGTGCCTTATGAACAGTTTCAGTACTCATCAGGAAACAATTTCCGCGCTGTCAAAAATTAAGCCATCCATAGCTCCAAGGTTATTCCTTCAGCACAGGTTCCCCAAGATCTTACGGCATGGCTTTGCTCCTGCTGACTGGCCCGGCAACCGACGCCTTGAGTGGAATCCGCCCGGTCACGGAGATGTATATACAGCCTTATTAACCTCAGGAATCCTTCAGCAACTAATTGATGAAGGGATAATATACGCTTTTATTGCAAATTCTGATAATTTGGGCGCTACCATAGATAAATCGCTCCTTGGATTTTTTTCCGAAAAAGGCTTTCCTTTTATGATGGAGGTCTCGGAAAGGATACCCGTTGATTTTAAAGGAGGTCATATGGCCAGAGATAAAAATGGCCATATGATTTTACGTGAAGCAGCTCAGTGCTCGAAAAGGGAACTTGAAAAGTGTAGAGATATAAGTCAGTATAAATATTTCAATACAAACAATATCTGGATAGATTTAAGGTCTTTGAAAAATTTAATTGATAGACACAGGACAGTTAAGCTTCCTATGATTCTGAATCCTAAGAGCTTAGATCCGAGAGATGAATTAAGTCCGCCTGTTTATCAGATAGAAACCGCAATGGGGTCAGCTATCTCAATTATTGAAGGTGCAACAGTAATTAGAGTTCCCAGATCTCGGTTTTTCCCTGTTAAAACGTGCAATGATCTTATGGCTGTTCGTTCTGACTGCTTTTTATTTTCAGAGGATAAAAATTTTATTGTTAACCCGGCCAGGAAACAGAATGGCAAAAATTTTAATATAATAATTGATCTTGATCCGAAATATTACAGTAAAATAGATATGTTTGATAAAAGGTTTGCAAATGGTATTCCTTCTTTAGTTGATTGTGAATCTTTGACTATAATAGGGGATGTTTCTTTTGAAGCAAATGTTAAGATCAGGGGAGATGTCGTAATAAATAACAGGGGCGGGTCCCAGGCAATTATAAAGGAAGGTGCAGTTATAGAGGAAGACATTAACGCTTAAAAATTTTCTTGACAAACTTATTTTAAATAACTAATTTGTAAACTTTATTGGTGGTGATAAATTCCAGTCAACTAATTAAATAGTTTTTTATGATTGATAATCGGCTTATTACCGTGAGACCAGTTCTTTATAGACTATATCTCACTTTAACCATAGAGGATTGGACTAAGATTATATAAATTCTTTTCTAATTTAGAAATCAAAGCTAATATAAATCCCCATATGGTGCAATCCCAGATGCGGGATTTTTTATTTTCAGTTTTTGTAACACCTAAGTTGAGCGATTTTTTGCGAAGAAATGTGCCGAGATCTTGATGCAGCAAGGTTTGCGAAAAGCGTAGGCATACCAATGGATATGTCGAGACTTTTCGCAAGTCCTTGATGCGCAACAGATTGGTGCAGGTCGAGTAAAAAATCGCTCAATTTAGGTGCAATATTATAATTAGGATAAAAGCATTATGGAAAAGACTTCTGAAAAAGTAAGAAACATAGGTATAAGCGCACACATTGATTCAGGTAAAACCACGCTTACAGAAAGGATTCTCTTTTACACCAAACGAATACATGCAATTCATGATGTGAAAGGAAAAGATGGTGTTGGTGCAACAATGGATTCCATGGAGCTTGAAAGGGAGCGCGGCATAACTATAGCTTCAGCGGCAACGTACTGTGAATGGCAGGGCCATGAGATTAATATCATTGATACCCCTGGGCATGTTGATTTTACAATAGAGGTTGAAAGAGCGTTAAAGGTTCTTGATGGCGCGATACTTGTTCTATGTTCTGTAGGCGGTGTCCAGTCACAATCCATTACTGTTGATCAGCAGATGAAGCGGTACAAAGTGCCTTGTCTGGGCTTTATAAACAAATGTGACAGGAGCGGAGCAAACCCTTCACGCGTAATCGACCAGCTAAAGAACAAGCTTGGTCACAATGCGGTTGCCATGCAGATGCCCATTGGGCTTGAGGCGGATTTTGAGGGAGTGGTTGACCTGGTTGCTATGAAAGCCGTTTATTTTGATGGTATAAATGGCGAGACTGTACGTGTTGAAGATATTCCTGAAAGCCTTTTGTCAGAAGCCATTGAAAAGCGGGAAGAACTTATTGATGTTGCTTCTATGTTTTCAGATGAACTAATGGAAGCTGCTCTTGAGGATAAAGTTACCGATGAACTACTTATCTCTGCTGTACGAAAAGCTACAATTGCTCGAAAAATAACTCCGGTCTTCATTGGATCGGCATATAAAAACAAGGGGGTTCAACTGATTCTTGATGCAGTAACAAATTTTTTGCCATGTCCATCAGAGATAGAAAATCATGCCCTTGATATGAATAATAATGAGGCTGAAGTAATTCTTTCCAATGATTCACAAAAACCGCTTGTTGCTTATGCTTTCAAGATAGAAGAAGGACAATTCGGGCAGCTTACCTATGTACGTGTTTATCAGGGAACGCTTGCAAAGGGAGATACAATTTTTAATGTCAGGACCGGAAAAAAGGTAAAAGTTGGCAGACTGGTTCGCATGCATGCAAACCAGATGGAGGATATCGGGAAGATATCTGCCGGATATATAGGGACTCTTTTTGGTATTGATTGTGCTTCAGGCGATACCTTTGTGTCTCGGGGCTTTAATCTTGCCATGACATCCATGTTTATACCTGAACCGGTTATTTCACTTGCCATTATTCCTAAAGATAGTACGGCTGAAGTCAATATGTCCAAAGCCCTGAACCGTTTTTCCAAGGAAGATCCGACATTTAGAACATATGTAAGCGAGGAGACAGGCGATACAATTATTTCAGGGATGGGAGAGCTGCACCTTGAAGTATATGTAGAAAGGATGCGTCGCGAGTACAACGCAGAAGTTACAACCGGTACTCCTACCGTATCTTATAGAGAAACTATTACACGCCTGGCAGAATTCAATTATACACATAGAAAACAAACGGGTGGCGCCGGGCAGTTTGGCCGTGTGGCTGGTTATATGGAGCCGGTTATCGAAGACGAATTTGTATTTGAAAACAAGGTTACCGGTGGATCAATTCCAACACAGTTTATCTCTGCATGTGAAAAGGGATTCAGAAACTGTCTTGCAAAAGGACCTAAAATGCAATTCCCGGTTACCGGTATAAAAGTTGTTATCAATGACGGCCAGTCTCATTCTGTTGATTCATCAGAAATGGCATTCCAGGCCGCTGCCCGTGGAGCTTTTCTGGAAGGTTATGCAAAAGCCAAACCAGTTATACATGAGCCTATTATGAAGGTTGTGGTCGAAACGCCCACCGAATATCAGGGCGCTGCCATGGGCTCTCTTAACCAGAGGCGGGGAATAATTGTTGCTGCTCAGGACGAAGGGTCCATATGTGTTATTGAGGCCCAGGTTCCACTTGCAGAGATGTTTGGTTATTCAACTGTATTGAGATCGTTAACTCAAGGCAAGGCTCAGTTTACCATGGAATTTTTTACATATAAGCAGGTGCCCAGTTCGATTTCCGAGGAGCTGGTCAAAAAGGCTGCAGAAGAAAAGAAGAATGTTGCGTAGCAATTTATAACCTTCCGAGGTATAATTAATGTTTAAACGAAAATTCCCTGAATTACGGTTTTCCTGTCATTGCGAGGGAGGTACGACCGAAGCAATCTCCCTGAAACAAGGGGATTGCTTCGTCGTTCGTTCCTCACGCCTCGCAATGACCGCTCGGAACCAGGGGTTTTTGTTCAGGCATTAATTAAGATGGTATCTGGATGAGAACAGCGACAAGCAACAAGATCATTTACCTTAAAGAAAGGAATTCCAATATGTTAAAAAAGGAGTTAATCTTCCGTAATCCTCTGAGGCTTATGGGCCATGAAACAGAGAATATTCTTCAGCCAGGAGGGTTTGGTGCCGTGCTGGCGCGGGCTGGTTTAGGTAAAACGGCAATCCTTGTGCAGTTGGCTTTAGACGGTCTTCTGAGAAGCAGAAATGTTCTTCATATAAGTTTGGATGATTCAGTAAAAAAAGTTTGTTTGTGGTATGAAGAAGTGTTTCGAAATATTGCGGATCAGTATAACCTTAGTCAGACAGATCAGTTATGGGAGTCCATAGTATCGCACCGGCTTATAATGACATTTAAGGTAGATGGTTTTAGCGTGCCAAAACTTGAGGAAAGGCTAACCGATCTGATAGAGCAGAAAATTTTTTTGCCACAGGCAATTCTTATTGATGGTCTTCCATTTGATAAAGACATGAGAGAATCTCTAGCGGAATTAAAAAAGCTTGCAGAAAGTCATTCCATGCATGTCTGGTTTACAGTCAGGACACACCGCCATGAAGAGCCCTGTCCTAATGGTATGCCGGTTTCTCTTTTAAATGTAACTGATCTTTTTGATATTATTATTCAGCTTCAGCCTGAAGGAAAAGAAATTCATGTTAAAGCGCTAAAGGGAGTACCTGCGGCTTGTGATTATCCCGAATTGCTTCTAGACCCTTCTACTATGTTAGTAAAAGGATAGCCTTGTCAGAAATTTTTTTATAGCTTTTTCAGCCTTTCAAGATTTTCCCTTACAGATGTCATGCCTGGATCCAATGCCAAGGCTTTTTCGTACATCCCGATTGCCGTGTTAAGATCTCCTTTTTCACGGTAATTAGATCCAAGACTGGCATAATCAATAGCAGAAAAAGGATCGATTTCAACAGCCATTTTAAGGTTTTCAATAGACTTATCATAGTCTTTAATCATGAAATAAGAAAAGCCAAGAGTATTATAAATCTCTTTCACATGGCCTGCCGTTTCCTTGGCTTTTTCCAATTCGCCCACGGCCTGCTCATAGTTGCCAAGGTTGTTGAAACATGTTCCCATATAGATCAAAATCCTGATCCGGTCATCATGTTGAGTCTCAGATTGCAAGGCCTTTGAAAATTCTTCCAGAGCTGTGACATAGTCTCCTGTTTCAAAATAACAAAGCCCTTTATAAAAATGGAAAAAATATTGACCTTGGTATCCTAGTTCAACGCTGTTAAAGGCTTTAAGAGCTTGATCGTACTGCCCAATCTTGGTGTATCCAAGGCCAAGTCGGAAATAAATAGGATCGGTTTCTTCAATCGGAGAGAGCTCCAGGGATTGCTTAAAGTTTTTTACGGCCTGAAAATCGTCTTCCGACTCCTGGCGTAACATTCCAAAATGATAGAGCAACGCTCCTGTCTTTTGGTTCGTGTCAAGAGACTTGGGCAAATCTACAGAAGAACCAATCACCTTTTCTCTGCATCCAAGGCAGTCTCTTTTAGATTTGTCTTGTTTATAATAATGGGCCAGGAGTTCTTCCAAACTATGTATCCCATAAATTTTTGCCAGGCTTTCATTTTTGAGAAATGCTTCCATACAACTGTAAACATTACAATTTTGAGCCGAGATAATGAGCGAATCAGGGCAAGGGTCTGTCATGGATAAATCGTTATTCTCTAACTTGTCCAATGAATCATCAATGATATCTTGACAAAATAGATTATAAACAACGTCTGTCATCTTTCTGGAGTTTCCAATGCCATAGTAAACTTTGTCCGTCAAAGACAGAAGCTTTTCATCTTTTGCCAGATTTAAAGTATCTTTGTTCAGGTAAAGGCTGGGCAACAAAAAAGAATTTTTTAGCACATTAAGTAGATCTATAAGTTGGGTCGGCTTGCATTCATCATCTGGAACAAGAACCGGCAGTGATATAAGCCTTGGCAGTTCCTGGTGTATGTAACCTTCCTGGTCAAATTTGTCAGTCGATTGTTTCAGGTATTGATAACATAGCGTTATGCCATTCATGGCTGGTTGCGGGGTAGGATGGACAATATGTACATAGAGCCTGGCAAAAAGGTTTTCGCTGAGAAACTCGTTGATATTTTTCTGGATACGTTCCACCTGGGGCATGCTGTCAGGAAGATTTTCCGATACAAGATAAATATTTGATGTCAGGTTAACATATGAATATAGGAACGATAAAGTCCGCAAAACCCATTCAAGATTTTCATTGTCGTGTTTTCCAAGTATTATATATATTTTATTAAAGGCAGGAATCATTATTTTATTTAGTCCTTTACCCTATTCAGAAACCAATTCGCTATCTTATCACGACACAATTCGTTTCCCACCATCTATTGAATTGGCCTGCCACAGTTGTTGAATCTGGTGTAACTCATTGCGGCCAATGTGGTCGGTTTCGTACTGAGAACCGATGGACAGATATGCCGGGCGGTTGTTGTTCAAGGGGCGTATATTGTAGTCCTCATAGTGTCGAGCCATATGTGTGCCAAAATAGATTTGCAATTGCTGGGAGTTTGTATTGCCCATTATCTTGACCTTGTTTTTCTTCACAAACTCCAGGGTTTTCACCGCATCCTCAAAGGTTTCATAGGGGAGGCCATATATGGTAAAAAGTTCAACTTCTATACCATGCTTCTGGGCAAGTCTGATTGCTTCAGCTACCTTGTCAAGAGTTATATGCTTGCCAAGCCTTGACAGGACACGTTCTGAGGCTGATTCAAGTCCAAAGGCAATGGTTTTTACACCTGCCCTTTTCATCTTTTTCAGCAACTCCGGAGTTACAAGATCTACACGAGTTTGTAACCAGATTTCAGTCTCAATGCCTTCTTGTAAAATTCCATCAAGAATCTCTATAAGCCGTGACGGTTTATAAGAAATATTCGGATCAGCAAACCAAAGACTTTTTATTCCCTTTTTTCTTATCCATCTAATTTCTTCAATGACCCTTTCTACGGAATGGTAGCTTATTTTGTGTTTGAAGGCATGGGGGGTGTAACAGTATATGCAGTGGTGGGGACATCCTCGAGATGTCAGCATAATTGCCTCCCGCATACGCGAATAATCAAAAACGTCATTCAGATATGCTGAGGGATAACGATCTAAATCTGTGTAGCCTTCAAGTTCCGGTGTATCAAGAACAGCATCATTGTCATCTTTGTAACTGACACCGGAAAGATTCAAAAAAGGTGTTCCATTCTCAATAGCTTGCGCAATTCCCAGCAAGGTAATTTCGCCCGGAGAACGGCATATATAATCTACATCGGGTAGCTCTGCAAAAGCAGCCGAGGGCATAAAGGTGGCCTGTGGGCCGCCTATGGCTATTTTAATGTTATTGTCGATCGATTTTATGAATTTGGCGAGTCCTATTATATATAGCATAATTCTCTGATAGGCGGAAAATCCAACCAGAGCAGGTTTAAAGCTGTGTATAATTTCGTGAAAAGCAGAACGCGATAAGGAAGTGTTCTGTCCAATAGACAATATTTTTACACCAAAGCCTTTGGATTTGAGGAAGGAGGCAATGTATCCCAGCGAGATAGGTGTTGTTTCCTGTACAAAAGGGTTTATTTCAATCAGCAGAACATTCATAGAAGAAAGTTTTATAGGAAACAGGCAGGTTGATGTCAAGGTAAAACATGACGGTTCAGGGTTCAGCGTTCACGGTTACAAGAATTTATTACATATTGCGCAGGACATAAGCCAGTATCCCCCCATGTCTGTAATAATTAAGCTCTATTGGAGAGTCGATTCTCGCAATAACCCGGAACTTAGTTCTTTTACTGTCTTTGCCTTGAGCAAAAACAGTAAGCTCTTTCAAAGGTTCAAGCTTATTTTCTATTCCAGCTATTTCATAAGTTTCGGTACCATCCAGGTCCAGGGATTTATGGTTTTCGCCGGGTTTGAACTGGAGAGGCAGAATTCCCATACATATCAGATTGCTTCTGTGTATGCGTTCAAAACTTTCAGCAATTACCGCCTTTATTCCCAAGAGATATGTTCCTTTGGCAGCCCAGTCGCGTGAACTGCCCGTACCGTAATTTTTGCCTGCAATAATCAGCAATGGCGTAGCTTCTTTTTGGTATTGCATTGCAGCTTCATATATTGTCATTTTTTTACCATCTGGCAAAAAAACCGTCCAGCCGCCGTCAATGCCGGGTACAAGCTTATTTTTTAAGCGGATGTTTCCAAAGGTGCCTCTCAGCATTACTTCATGATTTCCGCGGCGCGACCCGAAAGAATTGAATTCAGAGGGAGTTAAACCCTGGTCGATAAGATATGCTCCTGCCGGGCTGTCAACCGGGATTGCGCCCGCAGGTGATATGTGATCGGTTGTTACACTATCGCCCAGTAATGCCAGAATCCTGGCTCCTTTTATATCCTGAAGTTCAGGAATTGTTTTGTTTATGTCTTTTAAAAAAGGAGGCTCTTTGATGTATGTGGATTTTGGGTCCCAATTAAAAAGCGTTCCTTCAGGAACAGGAAGAGCTTGCCATTGATTTGATCCTTCAAACGCATTTTCATAAGCTTTTTTGTACATTTCCGGACGAACAACTCTTTTCACGGTCTTTTTAATTTCTTCAGTTGATGGCCAGATTTCATGAAGATATACAGGCTTGCCGTCGTTATCCAATGCTATTGGTTCTTTGGCAAAGTCAATGGTAACCTTTCCGGAAATAGCAAAAGCAATAACTAATGGTGGTGAAGCAAGAAAGTTAGCCCTGGTAAGAGGAGAAATTCTTCCTTCAAAATTACGGTTGCCGCTGATGACGGATGCCACCACAAGGTTATGTTTTTTTATTGTGTCTGCAACAGGTTTTGAGAGAGGGCCGCTGTTCCCAATGCATGTGGTGCATCCATATGCCACAAGATGGAACTTTAAAGCCTCAAGATAAGGCATAAGCTCCGCTGCTTTTAGATAATTGATTGCAGCTTTTGATCCCGGAGCAAAACTGGTTTTGACCCATGGTTTTACTGATAGCCCCCGTTCAACGGCTTTTTTAGCCAGGAGCCCGGCGCCGATCAGGACATTTGGATTCGATGTATTGGTACAGCTTGTAATTGATGCAATCACAACTGACCCGTTGCTGAGTGACGATCCGTCAGCTGAAGACGCGTCCTTAAATTCGTTTATGAAAGTTTTTTTAATTTTAGAAAGAGGAATTCTCTCCTGGGGGCGTCTTGGGCCTGCCATGCTCGGCTCTATTTTCCCCATATCAAGTTGGATTGTATCGTTAAAAAGCGGATCTTCCATTGTTTCTGTTCTGAAGATCCCCTGTTCTTTACAATAGCTTTCTATAAGGGTAATAACATTGTCGGGGCGACCGGTTAAACGAAGGTAGTTTATTGTTTCGTCATCCACAGGGAAAAACCCCATTGTTGCACCGTATTCAGGAGCCATATTTGCTATAGTAGCGCGATCTTCCAAGCTTAAGGCATTAACGCCGGGTCCAAAGAATTCGACGAATTTTCCAACCACTCCTTTTTTTCGCAGCAACTCGGTAATTGTAAGTACAAGGTCTGTGGCTGTTGTGCCTTCAGGAAGCTCGCCTGTTAATTGAAAACCTATCACTTGCGGAGTAAGCAGGTAATATGGACTGCCCAGCATAACAGCTTCCGCCTCTATCCCTCCGACGCCCCAGCCAACCACACCAAGTCCATTGATCATAGTTGTATGTGAATCAAGTCCGATTAGAGTATCAGGGAAGGCCATTCTTTGGCCGTTAATGTTTTTTACAAATATAACTCTGGCAAGATATTCCAGGTTTACCTGGTGTATTATACCTGTGGCTGGAGGGACGACGTTGAAATTTTCGAAATTTTTCTGGCCCCATCGCAAAAAGGTATATCGCTCAAAATTACGTTCAAATTCTTTTTCAACATTATATTCAAAAGATTCTTTGGACCCAAAAGAATCAACCTGAACCGAGTGGTCTATTATAAGCTCGACTGGAATAGTTGGATTTATTTTTGTTGGGTTGATTTGTAGGCGTTTTGCAGCTTCGCGCATACCGGCCATGTCAACTAAAGAAGGAACTCCTGTAAAATCCTGCAACAGTATGCGGGCGGGCATAAAGGGCACTTCATGACATACCGAGGCATCAGCATCCCACCTGCCCATATTTTCTATATCGCTTGTTTTTATAATAATTCCGTCTTCATTTCTAACAAGGTTTTCAAGAAGGATTTTTATGCTAAAAGGCAATCGGTCAATTCCAGTAAAACCTGAATCCGCTAATTTGCTGAGACTGAAATAATTAACTTGACCATCTGAAGTGTTTAAAGTGGATTTTGTTCCAAAACTGTTCTTAAGAATAGCCATATAACTCCCCAATATTTTCCCAATTATAGTTATTTTGACCAAAAGCCTTAAAAACATAAAAAAAATAACTTTACAACCTTTTGTTATAAATTAGATTTAGTAACTGGCTTGTCATCTTTTTCATCTTTTTATTCTTGACAAAATTTAGTTATTTGTTTATAAGCTACAACTCAAAGTCTGATTCATATGCCTGAAAGCCTGAAAGCCTGTTTTTCTTATTAATTTGTTGAGTGTTGCCAATTTATTTTAGGTATCATTTTTTATTTAAAAATGCGAAATTAAGATTGGACCTGCAATATGAGGCTGGACAATTTATTAAAGCGAAACAAAGATGCTATTGTAAAAAAATGGCTATCTTTAGCTATTGATGCCTATCCTGCTGACACCTCTAAATTTATAAAGAGCCAGAAAGATCCTTTTGCTAATCCGGTTGGAAATACCTTTTCTAATTTAGGGCCACTTTTTGATGAGCTCCTTAATGAAATGGATTATAAATCCATAACCTCTTATCTTTATCCCATTATCAGGGTCAGAGCTGTTCAGCCCATCCTTTCATCTTCACAATCGATCGGCTTTATCTTGTCGTTAAAAAAAGTTATCAGAGAAAGTTTTAAGAAAGAATTTTCAGATAACGATATTTTAAAAGAGTTATTAGTTTTTGAATTAAAGATCGATGAATTGGCTTTGATTGCCTTTGATGTCTATATGAAATGCAGAGAGCAGGTTTATGAGATAAAGGCAAATGAAGAGAGAAACAGAACATTCCGCGCATTTGAGAGAGCGGGTTTGTTAGCTGAGACTTCGGCAGATGGACCGAGTCTCTGAAGATTCAAATATTACTATGGAGGCTTCAAGCAGCAAGTAAAATTTGAAAGTTGCTGTGAAGCCATAGAGCGAGGTAATGTTAATGAATGAAAAGTACTTGTATTCCCTCATAGCAGTTATTGCTCTTTTTCTGCTTGCCTATGCGGGCGTTGAAGCAGCAGGGCTTCAGTATCTATTCGGGATTATTATCCCTTATCTGGCCATAATTACATTTGTTGTGGGATTTGCAATGCGAATCATGGACTGGGCGAGTTCTCCAGTTCCATTCCGAATTCCTACAACATGCGGCCAGCAGAAGTCACTTCCATGGATCAAACATAATAAAATAGACAACCCGTTTACAGGGGGTGCCGTCGTTATAAGAATGATTCTGGAAATATTATTCTTTCGGTCATTATTCAGGAATACCAAATGCAAAATGAACGAGGGGCCAAGGATTTCCTATGTATGGGAAAAGTGGTTGTGGTTGTTTTCACTGGCATTTCACTATGCATTTCTTACAACGCTGATAAGACATCTGCGTTTTTTCCTTGAGCCCGTTCCTTTTTTGCTTCAAATTCTTGAAAAAGTTGACGGATTTCTCCAGATCGGGCTGCCTGGTGTCCTGATTTCCGGTGTAGTTCTTCTCGCAGCGGTAATATTTTTGCTCCTCAGAAGAATATTAATTCCGCAAATAAGATATTTTTCACTTGCCGCAGACTTCTTCCCCTTATTCCTTATTATCGGTATTGCCGTATCAGGAATAATGATGCGTTATTTTACAAAGGTAAATATCGTTGGCGTTAAAGAGCTGACAATGGGTCTGGTAACATTTCATCCACACATTCCAGAAGGCATTGGTGCTATTTTTTATGTCCATGTATTTTTTGTCAGTGTTCTGCTGGCGTATTTCCCATTCAGTAAGCTGATGCATATGGGAGGAGTATTCCTGAGTCCGACCAGGAATCTTCCAACCAACACCAGAGCTTATAGGCACATAAATCCGTGGAATCCTGAAGTTAAGATACATACATATCAAGCATATGAAGATGATTTTAGGGAGAAAATGATAGAAGCTGGACTCCCAGTGGAAAAGGAGTTGTAATGGCAAACTTAAAACCAGATGAATTAATTGCAAGGATAGATTATACTCCGCCCAGTACAGGGTGGATGGACACCCCTACTGTAATTAGAGCGGGGATGTTTTGTTATGCCGCTAAACCGCCAAGTGTTGAAACACTTGGCCTGCCATACGCAAGAGAGTGGAATCCGCTTGATGATGACTGGAAACTTCCTGCCAACTGGAAGGAGATTGTTCTTGAGGGGCTAAGGGACAGGCTGGAAAGGTTTAGATCATTCAAAGTTTTCATGGACATTTGCGTGCGTTGCGGCGCCTGTGCTGACAAATGCCATTTTTTCATTGGAACAGGCGATCCCAAAAACATGCCTGTTGTTCGAGCCGAACTCTTGAGGTCGGTATACAGGAACGATTTTACTAAAGCCGGTAAAATTCTTGGCAAGCTGGCCGGTGCAAGAGAGCTTACTTTGGATGTCCTGAAAGAGTGGTGGTATTATTTCTTTCAGTGCACTGAATGCCGGAGATGTTCGGTATTCTGTCCTTATGGTATTGATACAGCGGAAATAACAATGATGGCCAGGGAGATATTTAATCTTCTGGGGCTAAACATAGACTGGATTGCAACCCCGGTCTCAAATTGCTACAAAACAGGAAATCACATGGGAATCCAGCCGCATGCATTCAAAGACATGATGGATTTTTTTGTTGATGAAATTGAAGAAGTAACCGGCGTAAGGGTTGAGCCTCAATTCAATAAAAAAGGAGCTGACATTCTTTTTATCACTCCATCCGGTGATGTGTTTGGCGATCCGGGCACCTTTACTGCTATGGGATATATGATACTTCACCATTATTTAAAAGTGAATTACGGGCTTAGTATAACATGGAGTACCTATGCTTCAGAGGGCGGTAACTTCGGCTTTTTTACTTCTAACGAGGTAATGAAAAGGCTGAACGCTAAAATGTATGCAGAAGCCAAGAGACTTGGTGTAAAATGGATACTTGGCGGTGAATGCGGGCATATGTGGCGTGTTATCAATCAGTATATGGCTACGATGAACGGGCCGGCTGATTTCCTTGAGGAACCGGTTAATCCTATAACCGGCACTAAATTTGAGAATGCAAAAGTCACAAAGATGGTACATATTGCTGAATTTACTGCTGACCTTATCAAGCACGGCAAACTTAACCTTGATCCTAAACGTAATGATCATTTAAAGGTTACCTTTCACGATTCCTGCAATACATCAAGGGGAATGGGGATGTTTGATGAACCACGGTATGTAATAAAGAATGTATGTAATAATTTTTATGACATGCCAATAAACTGCATCAGAGAGCAGACCTTCTGTTGCGGCAGTGGATCAGGACTTAACGCAAGTGAAGACATGGAACTGAGATTATCAGGAGGTTTGCCGAGAGCTAACGCAGTAAAATATGTGCATGAAAAACACGGGGTAAATATGCTGGCCTGTGTTTGCGCTATTGACAGGGCAGTGCTTCCACCTCTTATGCAATACTGGGTTCCTGAAGTCGATGTCACCGGTCTTCACGAGATGGTAGCTAATGCCTTGATAATACCTGGAGAAAAGAAAAAAACAGTGAATCTGCGTGGCGAAGATTTACCAGGCATGGAGGATGAAGCTGATGAATGATAAGAACAGGATAACTTTTGGGCTAATTGTTTTTATTGCTATTGTAACATTTCCTTTTTGGTATAATTTGGGAAAAGCATCCTCAGCGCCTGAGCTAAAGCTGTCTGAAAAGGCAAAAGCTGCAAAAGAATGTGTTAAGCCTAAAGAAATTATGAGACAGGAGCATATGCAGATTCTTGACCTGTGGAGAGACACAGTAGTGCGGGATGCAAACAGGGCTTACAAGAGCGGCAGTGGAAAGACATTTGGAATGAGTCTTTCCAGTGGTGAAGAGTCATGTCTGGGATGTCATGAAAGTAAGACCGAGTTTTGTGATAAATGTCATAATTATGCCTCGGTAGCACCTTACTGCTGGACTTGCCACATAGCGCCGGAGGAGAAGAAGCCGGAGGAGAATAAGCCGGAGGAGAATAAGTAATGGAAAACAGCAACAGAAGAAGCTTCTTGAAAGTAGCTGGAATAACAGCTTTAGGGTTAGGGACGAAGCCCGTTCTTGATGTATTTGCTGCATCAGGAGGAAAAGCTGAAGAGCCCAAACCCGAAGTCTATAAAAATGAAAAGGCCCTCATAGCCAAAAGATGGGGAATGGTAATAGATACCAGGAAATTTCACTCAAAAGAAGATCTTGAACCGATGATTGAGGCCTGCCATAAAACTCATAATGTTCCCAATCTTACAGAGCCAAGACATAAGATCATGTGGCTCTGGGAGGATGAGTACAAGCATGTCTTTACTCACATGGAACATGAGTTAATTAATGACAGAATTAAACATCTGCCGTTCCTGGTATTATGTAATCATTGTGAGAAACCTGGGTGTGTCAGAGCATGTCCTACTAAAGCTACGTTTAAAAGGGATGACGGGATTGTTTTGATGGACTTTCACAGGTGTATTGGATGCAGATTTTGCATGGCGGCGTGTCCGTATGGATCGAGAAGTTTTAACTTCAGAGATCCCCGTCCTTTCATCAAAGAGGAAAACAAGGAATTCCCAACAAGGATGAAGGGTGTTGTGGAAAAGTGCAATTTCTGTGCTGAGAGACTGGCTGTCGGTAAAATGCCTGCCTGTGTTGAGGCATCAAATGGAGCGATGGTGGTCGGTGATCTTGAAGATCCCGAGTCAGAAGTAAGAGAATTGTTAAGATCAAATTACACTATTCGACGTAAACCAGATCTCGGTGCTGGGCCGTCTGTTTACTACATAGTATGATGAGGTGGTTTTATGCTTGAATTAGCGCTTAAAGGAGACAGGAAATACTGGGGATTGGTAATCGTATTGCTTACTTTTATGGGTGTAGGCTTTGCTGTTTACCTGAAGCAGCTTGATTTCGGATTGGGAATAACAGGCATGAGCAGAGATGTTTCCTGGGGTTTTTACATCGCTCAGTTTAC
The DNA here is from genome assembly GCA_013792055.1 of Desulfobacteraceae bacterium. Lineage (GTDB taxonomy): Bacteria > Desulfobacterota > Desulfobacteria > Desulfobacterales > ETH-SRB1 > B13-G4. The sequence continues at coordinate 6,281 of VMSQ01000212.1, read as the reverse complement.
ATTTCTTGTCGGTGTGGCTGCTGGTGGTGTTATGGTGGTTCTGCCCAGATATCTGCACGATTATAAGGCATTCGGCAGAATTACGATTCTGGGAGAGTTTTTGGCCATTGCTGCAGTTACAATGTGTATATTGTTTATTATTGTAGATCTTGGGCAGCCGATGCGGATATTTAATGTTATGCTATACCCCACACCAAATTCCGTCCTTTTCTGGGATATGATCGTATTAAATGTGTACCTTTTGTTAAATATAGTTATCGGCTGGAATGTTCTTGAGGCTGAACGAAACAATGTCCATTATGCGCCGTGGGTGAAACCATTGATAATTACATCGATCATATGGGCTCCAGCCATACATACAGTTACGGCGTTTCTTTACTGTGGTTTGCCTGGAAGAGGATTCTGGCTTACCGCAATTCTTGCACCAAGATTTCTTGCCTCGGCTTTTGCTGCCGGTCCTGCATTGTTAATTTTGTTGTGCCTTATAATCAGAAAGTTTACTAAGTTTGATCCAGGAAGAGAGCAGATTCAATCTTTGGCCAAGATAGTTACTTACGCCATAATTATAAATGTATTTTTCCTTCTCTGTGAAGTATTTGTGGTATTTTACAGTAGAATACCGAGTCATATGTCTCACCTTCAATATCTTTTTGTCGGGTTTCATGGATATCATGCGCTAGTCCCATGGATGTGGACATCAATGGCTCTTATGGTTACAAGCATTGTTTTACTGGTAATCCCTGCTGCAAGAAAGCATGAGGGTGTACTTGCCTTTGCTTGCGCAATATTATTTATCGGTACATGGATTGATAAGGGCATGGGTATGATTTCAGGCGGTTTTGTACCCAACCCGCTTCATCGTGTTACTGAATATATGCCTACGCTGCCTGAAATCCTTATCACCCTTGGCGTATGGGCAACCGGATTTTTTGTATTAACAATTCTATTCAAGGTCGCTGTGGGCGTTAAGGAAGAAGTCTCAGGTGTAAAAGATACTTGTGAGAGTTGTTGAGCTTAATAAGTAGATATTAATAATAACTAAAAAATAAAGGGTTTATCCAGTAAAATTGGATAAGCCCTTTTGCTTTTTATACGAGACGAGATTTGCCGCAAAAGACATATAATCCGGATTTTTCGGCAAGGCATGCTATTGTAATGTTTAGCTGTGATGCAAGCTTAACAGCATTGGATGTGGGACGTGATATCGCAAGAATCACTGGGATACCGGCTCTTGCGGCTTTTTGGACAAGTTCGCAGCTTATTCGCGAAGAAAGAATTAAAAGAGAGGCTTTGCAGAGCGTGTCGTCTAAAAAGAGCTTGCCTATTGATTTGTCAAGGGCATTATGCCTGCCAACGTCTTCGGAAACAGATAATAGTTCAAAATCAGAGTTATAAAGAGCGGCCGCGTGAGATGAGCGTGTGATTTTTCGTAAAGGCTGAATTAAGGAAAGATTTTCAAGGCAGTTTAAAGCATTCCTGAAATCTAATTTAATATCATCTTTTTTTACAGGGTAAAATTTCTGGTAGTGATTTCCGATTATTTGTGAATAGCTAATATTAAATTCCTTTTGGGATGATAAAGAAAATTTCTCAAGCATTTGAATAATTTCACTTCTTCTTGATTTATTTAGTGAAACACTAATTTCATTTGCATCCGATTGATCTGAAAAAGACATCGATTCAATATCTTGCGGGTTATCCACAATACCTTCGGACAGACAAAAACCAGCGGCTATCGGCAGTTCGTCGCCAGGAGTTCGCATTATAATAGAATATAATCTGTCCTGTATAATTATTTTAAGAGGTTCTTCACTAATTAGCTTGTGAGGGGAAGAAGAGACGCTGTTTTTATCCATATAGACTGCTGAATGTTTTAAAAAATTATCCAAAATCTACCACCTTTTTATGAAACTCGAGTGCATATAAATAAATAATAAATAAGGTTCACGGTTAAACAGCAATGAAGAAATTAAGGCAATCAACCGTGAACCTAACAACATTAGTAGTTACCATGCTTTAATCATTAAAGAATGCATTTAAAAAAACCTTGAACCTTGAACCTTTGAACCCGTGAACTGTTACGTTTATATTTACTGTTAAATCAAAATGCAAATATATCTTGACAAAAATTATGAATAGAATAGATATTAATACTTTTAATTTTGAATATTATTGTAGTTTATCAGGGAGGATAATTTTATGTACGCTGTAGTTTCTTCAGGCGGAAAACAATATAAAGTTCAGAAAGGTGAAATCCTAAGAGTCGAAAAGATCTCAGGGGATATTGGTGCTCCTGTTGCATTTGACAAAGTCCTAATGTTTTCAGACGGTGAAAATGTTAACATAGGGCAGCCTGTTCTTGAAAATGTTTCAGTTAATGGTCATATAGTTGAACAGGATAAAGCAAAAAAAATTATTGTTTTCAAGTATAAAAAACGCAAAAGATATCGCAGAACACAGGGACATCGTCAGCAGTATACTGCTGTCAAAATTGATAATATAGCACAAAACAGTTAGTATTATTGTAACTACTCAGATTCAGAGTTCACGGTTCAAGGTTAAAAGCCGACTAATCCTGAACCGTGAACCTAACAACCTGAGCAGTTATGGTTTATTTTATATTAAGGAGTTGTAGCAATGGCACATAAAAAAGCAGGCGGCAGTTCAAAGAATGGCCGAGACAGTAATGGGCAGAGGCGAGGTGTAAAACGATTCGGCGGAGAAAGTGTGAGGGCCGGCAGCATATTGGTACGCCAATTGGGCACTAAAATACATCCGGGAGAGAACGTTGGATTAGGAAGAGATTATACCCTGTTTGCTAAAATAGATGGTCTTGTTGCTTATGAGCGAATGGGACGTTCTCGTAAAAAGGTAAGTGTTTATACAGAGTGAAATTTATTGATGAGGCTATTATTACCGTTCAGTCCGGCGATGGCGGCAGAGGGTGTGTTAGTTTCAGGCGTGAAAAATCTATCCCGCGGGGAGGGCCGGACGGCGGAGATGGAGGTAAAGGTGGAGATGTAATTTTAGAGGCATCATCTCAAAAACGCACACTTTATTTTTTTAGATATAGAAAAAATTTTAAAGCAAAAAATGGTGCTGGTGGTCAAGGCAAATGCAAGGCAGGCAAATATGGCGATGACCTTGTTATAGAAATTCCTCCAGGAACCGTGATTAGCGATGCCGATACCGGACAAGTAATCAAAGATTTTGCAAAACCCGGTGAGAAATATATAATAGCTAAAGGCGGCAGAGGAGGACAGGGTAACACTCGTTTTAAAACATCAACAAACCGTGCGCCTCGTTTTGCTCAGCCAGGCGAATCAGGTGAAATATTAAAACTTAAAGTAGATCTCAAACTTATTGCCGATGTTGGTATAATCGGTCTTCCCAATGCCGGTAAATCCACCCTTATCAGCGCAATTTCTTCAGCACATCCCAAAATAGGAAATTATCCCTTTACAACTCTTGTCCCAAATCTCGGCGTTGTTAAAACAGACTGGGGAGAGCCCTTTGTAGTGGCAGATATTCCAGGTTTGATTGAAGGTGCACATAAAGGCGCCGGGCTTGGTATAAGCTTTCTGCGCCACATAGAAAGAACACGTATTCTTATTCATTTGATAGATTCGTCATCAATTGATCCGGCAGACCCACTTAAATCATATAAAACTGTAAATAATGAACTGGAAATGTACAATAAGGAGCTTGCAAAAAAATCTCAAATAGTTGTTCTTAACAAGATTGATATGCCTGATGCTAAAAAGGCTGTTGATATTTTTCAAGCTTTCGCTAAGGATATCAAAATCATATTAATTTCGGCTTTAACCGGAGAAGGAATTGATAGTTTAAAATCAAGACTTGTTCAATCCTTGGATAATTTAGATGAATGATAAAAGAAAAATATGTTTTGAATGCGCAAAACGCATAGTCGTAAAGGTAGGCAGCGGCGTTCTTACAGAAGATAATGGATTAAATTTAAAGGCTCTTAGATCAATCAGCAGACAGATTTGCCAGCTTGCCGACAGTGGATTAGAGATAATTTTGGTATCATCCGGTGCAATGGCTTCAGGTATAAAAAAAATAGGACTTTCTAAAAGACCGGATGAAATTCCCAAAAGACAGGCTGTTGCGGCTGTCGGTCAGGCCGGACTAATCATGGAATACGAAAAAGCTTTTGAGCATTATAATAAAAAGGTTGCACAAATACTTCTTACAAGTGACGATCTTGTTAATCGTAAAAGATACTTAAATGCACGCAACACTCTTTGCACTCTATTGTCATGGAAGGTTATTCCAATCATAAATGAAAACGATACAGTTGCGGTTGAAGAGATAAAGTTCGGGGACAATGATAACCTTTCTGCAATGATAACCCTGCTTATGGATGCAGATATTCTTATTAATCTTACTGATATTGATGGCCTTTACAACAAGGATCCGCGCAAGAATCAGGATGCTGAACTTATTTCAGTAGTTACGACAATTAAAAAAGATATTGAAAAGTACGCAAGCGATATTCCTGGTGCTCTGGGAACCGGCGGCATGCTCAGCAAGATAATAGCAGCAAAAAAGGTTACTGCCGCAGGCATACCTATGTTAATAGCCGGGGGTGAAAAGCCCGATATTCTAATAAAGCTATTTTCCGGTGAAGAGCATGGTACTTTTTTTATTCCGAAAAAAGAAAAACTGGCGAACCGTAAATGCTGGATAGCTTTTACATTAAAACCCAAAGGAATTATCGGGATTGATGATGGAGCTGCGGCTGCTATCCTTAAAAGAGGGAAGAGCCTTCTTCCGAGCGGTATTGTAAAAGTAGAGGGAGAATTTAGCGTTGGCGCTGCAGTTGAATTCAGAAGAGAAAACAATGATGAGATCTTGGGGACAGGTCTTGTAAATTACAGTTCTTCCGATATACGAAAGATAATGGGCCTCAAGTCCGGTAAGATAAAAGAATATCTTGGGTATAAGCCTTATGATGAGGTCATACATAGAGATAACTTAGCAATAACATGTGACCTGAAGCCTGCATAAAACCGTTTACGGTTATCGGTTTACAGTTTACAGTTGATCAAAACATAAACCAACATGTGAAAGTTAAGGCGTTCGGAAAAAACCGTGAACCGTGAACCGTGAACCGTTCAAGGAGGAATCAGATGTCTGTTGAGTCAACAATTGTTGAGATGGCAAAAGCTGCAAGAAGTGCTTCCATTGAGATGGCAAGATGTCCTTCAAATAATAAAAACGAGGCGCTTATAAGGATAGCTGATAATATTGAAAAAGAAGCTGCATATATAAAGGCGGAAAATGAAAAGGATCTTTTACGTGCCAAAGAGATGGGGCTTTCCGATGCAATGATTGATCGGCTCACGGTAAAGGATTCAACAATTAAATCCATGGCAGATGGACTAAGAGAGGTGGTCCAGATCCCGGACCCAGTGGGCTCAATGAGCAATACATGGCTTAGGCCTAATGGATTAGAAGTATCACGTATGCGTATACCTCTTGGAGTCATTGGCATTATTTATGAGTCAAGACCGAATGTAACTGTAGATGCTGCCGGTCTTTGTTTAAAAGCAGGGAATGCTGTGATACTTCGTGGAGGTTCTGAAGCTCTTCATTCTAATCAGGCTTTATCTGCTATAATAAGTAATGCCCTTAAAGAATCCGGACTTCCTGAGGGAGCAGCGCAAGTTGTTCCTATAAGGGACAGAGAAGCTGTTAATATTCTTTTAAAACAGGACGAATTTATTGATCTTATTATTCCTCGAGGCGGTGAGGGGCTAATACGTTTTGTGGTAGAGAACTCGAAAATACCAGTCTTAAAACACTACAAGGGTGTATGCCATGTATATGTTGATGAGGGGGCGGATCTTGCAATGGCCGAGGATATTTGTTTTAATGCAAAAGTCCAGCGTCCGGGTGTTTGCAATGCTATGGAAACAATGCTTGTCCACAAGTCTGTAGCTGAGAATTTTCTGCCGGCCATGGGAAAACGTTTTGTTCAGGCAGGCGTTGAAATCAGGGGCTGTCCTGAAACATGCCGAATCTTAACAGAAGCAGCAAATGCCGTGGAAGAAGACTGGCCGGCGGAATTCCTTGATCTCATCCTTGCTGTAAAAGTTGTGGAAGATATGAAAGAAGCTATTACGCACATATCAAGATATAGTTCCAGCCATACAGAAGCAATTGTTACTTCAGATTATAATAGAGCGAGGCGATTTGTCCGCGAGGTGGATTCTTCAGTCGTTCTTGTCAATGCTTCTACTCGTTTTAACGATGGG
>VMSQ01000238.1 GCA_013792055.1 Desulfobacteraceae bacterium | reverse complement strand
GTCACAGAGTATATGATAGGAAGCCCATTTACAATGTGAGACCTTTGCAAAACGCCCCCTTTTGGCCAATCTCGGCGTCAGACTCAAATTTCAATCCTCGAAATATTCAATATATTCCTGTGGTTAAAATTTTCGCTTTTCTTGAACTTGAACCCCGGTTAAATATAAAGACAAATTTAACAGGGCAGGCAAAATTGAACATTTTTCAAAGGTCTCAATATGCAATTATTATTTTTAATAATTTAATATAGTTATGATTTATATCAGGTTATGGATTTGGTATAATTTTTTATAATTCGTTTTTCGTCCTCGTCTGCCTTATCGCCTTTAAAATAAATCTCTATAAATTCAATAACATCTTCATTTTCATAATATGCATATATGATTCTTATGCCGCTCATTCCTCCACGCCCTTTTAGAGCTTTGCAAGCAAATTTTTTTGCTTTATATATCTTAGGATTTTCAATTCCCAACCCGGAGATATGAACAACTCCTTTATTGTCAATTCCCAGTTTATGGGTAAGTTTGAGCTGTTTATTAATAAAAGTTTCGATATCATCATCGAGAGTTTTAAATCTTTTTGCCAGCTTCTTGAAATCTTTTTCAAATTCAGTGAGTTTCCGTATTTCCTTAAAGACTTTCTTCACTATAATTCCTCACTGAATAAGGCAAAGTTCGATAAAATACCGCTTCATATTCAATGATTTCTCCATCTTCGGTAGTTTGCCAGGGAACATCGTTGTGGGAGTACTCGCTGATCTCAGAAGCATTCATATTTGACAAATTATTTAAAACATCATCAATGATTTCTTTTTCATGTGCTTTGAACTGAGTAAGATCGGGTTTTCTTAAAGGCAAATATTTAGTCTGAGGATATTGAAAATAGTTATCCATCACCTTTACTAAATCTTTACCCTCCATTTCCTTTACAACCTTTATGAATTCTTTAGGTGTTGGTCCATGATGGTTTTTTATATAGGTTGCTCCTATTAATTGCTCTTCATACTTCTCATAAAAATTAAAATCCATGAAATAAAGAAGTTTATACAGAACCGTTTCTCCTACATTCGGTTTAGACCCAACTTTCTCAAGAATATAAATTAATATCTCCTTGAATTTTTGCAGATTCCGCTGAGGAACACTAATTCTAATTTCCTGTTTTTTTTCTGATTTTTTCAAGGCTTTTTCAAATATAACCTCAATATCTTTTTCAACATCTAACAGAACATCCGTAGGAATATTAAATGTTTTAGCAAGCTTAACTATCTCTTCCGCACTAATTTTTCTATTTCCAGTTTCTATTTGTGAAATAGCGACTCTGCTTATTCCCAACTTTATAGCCAATGCTTCTTGAGATAAGTCTATTTTTTCTCTTATCTTTTTAATCTTTACTCCCAGATTTTTATAAAACCTATCCATTTATAACCTCCATTTTGTTATAAATTTAGCGCATGTTTGATTTTATGTCAAGATATTGTTTTATTATCTAACACAAATTAAAGATATAGGGTTTTTATTTGAGCCCGCTTTTCTCACAAGCTGAGTTTGCAGTAGGCGCAAGGCGCAGGCCATGAAGCTGTGGTATTCCACTGCGAATGGCCTGCAACACAGCGGATGCGGTGAAATCGGCTTGCCCGAAGGGTGAACAAATCATAAATTTGTTATAAATTCCATAAGCAAAGTGTTAATCAGCCTGTAAGGCAAAAATAGTAATAAGTTTCAATAATACAATTATGTTACACATTATTTTATGAGTTGTTCATGAGAAATGCGGGTTTGGTCAACAGATAAGAAGAGAAGGCAATTATTATTTTTAATAATTTAATGTGGTTATGATTTATATTAGTTTATGGATTTGGTATGATTTTTAAATTAATACAAGAAGTTCCTGTGGTTTTTCTATCAGGGTTTTTGCTCCGCTTTTCTGAAGTTCTTATGATGAAAACTATGCTTCATCTTTTAATAGATTATGCTTTTGCAGATAATCAAAAGAATACCTGTCTTCCCTTAAAATATGATTTTGCAGCCATTCACTAAGAAAAACAAACATTTTTTCTGCTATTATTTCCGGATCTTTTGCCAGAAACTTATTGTTATATTCCTTGACGTTATTGATGAATTCAAGATGCCTCTGCCGGTGATGTTCAAATTCCGGATGTTTCTTTATTAGTTTTTCTTCGCTGGAAAAGTGATAGTCAAAATAATCAAACATATCATCCAGAATCTCTTCAAGGTCTTCAATAATAATTTCCTTTTCCATTAATTGCAAAAGGGTGTTTATACTTTCAAAGAGCTTTTTATGCTGGCTGTCAATAATCTCTACATGAACCGAAAATTTTTCATCCCAATTAATGTACTTTTGCTGCATAATTTCCCTCTTTCATTAATATAAACATAAGCATTACTCAATTAGATCTCCAAACTATTGGTTTTCGGTCATGTTGAATGTGTAAGAATCAACAATTCCGTTTTTGTCAAATCGAACTACCAGATCTTTAGTTGTCGCCTGTCCAAACAATTTATAGCGATACCTTCCGTATGTCCAAGTCTTTAGACCATCTTCAATTCCGACTCTCCACGGAGGACCGAATATCGAACGTATTTCATCCTGAGTAGTTTCTTTAATTTGAATGTCAGATACTCTGACGACAGAAAAATCTCGACCAGCTGTGGCGCAGCCGATTAAAAACAGAATTAACATCGCCACAAGACACAACAAAACTCCTGGCAAAAGTTTACCATTACCTTTTGTGGAAATTGAGGACAAAATGTAAGTTTTCATCTCAAAATTTCTCCTTTTACTATTTTTATAAACTGTACTTATTTTATTAACTAAATTGAGCGTTTCAAATTGCTATCATTCAGCCTATGGTAAGTGCCTACTCTCTGACGATAAAAAACGATTTCACCTTAGCAACTATTTGGTTTTCGGTTAACCTGTCGGAGGCTTCGACTGCTGCAATCCTGTCGTGCTGGCCTTTTATTTTCTCAATTTCTTTTGCCAGTTCAAGTTTCGCCTCAGCGGGACCAAAGATGAAGATATTGTCGGCTTTGCCGGCCTTTTTAATTACCATCTGATAGAAGTCATGAAACTGGTGTTTGCGGCGCTCGTCCGCTTTTTGCTCTTTTGATACTGACTGAGCCACGCAAGTGCCACCCGCCTTCCGTCCGCCCGATGGACGAAAGTGGCTTTCGGCGCCTGACTCGATACGCTCAACCTTTGTTTGGTCGCCTTCTATCGAAACCAAAATTGCCTCCTTGTGATCGATCCAGATACCAATATTTTTCTTCATGGTACGCCCTAATTTTGCCATAATTCCTCCTTTATCCTGTCAATGGCTACTCAAGTGTAATTTACTTTAAACTGCCGAATCATATTGCCAACCGGAAAAGCAACCTGATGGAGTGAATTTGCTGTTTATATTTTACCGCAGAACTTATATATTAAGCAAATTCTATATTTATTAAGAATAAGTCAATTAAAGTCTTTCTAATTAAATAGCACAGATATTTAATAGATTAAAAGATATAATTATTATTTTTAATAATTTAATGTGGTTATGATTTTTAAATTAATGCAAGCAGTTCCTGCGGTTTTTCTATCAGGGTCTTTGCTCCGTTTTTTTGCAGTTCGTCCTTTGTTCTAAAACCCCAGAGCACCCCAACCGTATGCATGCCTGCCGCAATTCCTGTCTTCATGTCTATGTCTGAATCACCTACATAAAGTATCTGGGAAGGGGAGAGATTGAGTTGCTTTGCTATTTGCAGGGCGCCTGTGGGATCTGGTTTTGGAGGAATTTCATTTTGAAATCCCACGACAACATCGAATTTCCAGTCGGGCAGAAGCTCATCCACGCACTGTTTTGTAAAGGCATGCAGTTTGTTGGACAGTACAGCAATCTTTATATGTCTTGATACCAGTTCATCAAGCATCTCGGCAATACCCATATAGGGCTTTGTTTTCTTGTTCCAGTTGCGGGTATATTCCTGCCGGTATTCTTTGACATAATCATCAATTGATTCGGTATTTCTTTTTTCTTCAGGCAAAGCACGAGTCATGAGCTCGCTTAAGCCTGACCCGACAAATACTCGGTAATCATCAGGTTTATGGGTGGGAAAGCCATGGTCTGCAAGTACAGTATTCGCCGACTTTGCAATATCCTCCAGCGAGTTAAGCAAAGTGCCGTCCAGATCAAAAATTACAGCTTTATAGTTCATTTTAGTCCTTTAAAAAAAACTGACAGGATAACAGGCCTGCCCTGGTGCT
>VMSQ01000069.1 GCA_013792055.1 Desulfobacteraceae bacterium | reverse complement strand
TTCTTTGAGGCGTAATTTAAAAGAGTCGGTGAGGCAAGATAATCATATATTATAACATCAGCTTCTTTAATACATTCTAATCCTTTTACTGTAATCAGTCCTGGATCACCAGGGCCGGCACCAACCAGATAGACTTTACCTTTTATAGTTTTCATTTATTTCCGCTTTTATGTTTTCTAGTATTTTTTTTGCGCCCATTGAAAGAAGACTATCAGCAAGTTCAACACCAATAGTTTCTGATTGCTCAACAGGACCGGATAGAGTTTTCTTTATCAGAATTTTTCCATCAATATCAGCAACAAGTCCGCTCATAGTAAATATATTTTTTTCAATTTTACCTAAAGCTGCTATGGGAACTTGACATCCTCCTTCCAGGCGGTTTGAAAAAGCCCGTTCGCCCATAACAGCCGACCTTGTTTTTTGATGATCCAAGGCAGCAACTATCGGTTCTATTTCTTTATCGTTTTCCCTGATTTCAATACATAGAGCCCCCTGACCGACAGCAGGCAGCATTACATTTTCATCAAAATATTCAGTTATTCTGCTTTCAAAATTCAGGCGTTTTACTCCGGCAGCAGCCAGTATTATTGCATCCATGTTTTCTGTTTCAAGTTTTTTTAGGCGGGTATCAAGATTGCCTCTTAAAGGCAATATAACCAAGTCTGGTCTGGCGTGTCTTAACTGAGCAGAGCGGCGAAGACTGCTGGTGCCCACTCTGCTTCCGCTTTTGAGTTCAGAAAAAACAAGATCATTTTTAGAAATAAGGACGTCTTTATGGTTTTCGCGCTTAGGTATTGCGCCTATACACAGACCGTCTGGTATTTCAGCAGGCATATCTTTCATGCTGTGAACAGCTATATCTATTCGCCTGCTTAAAAGAGCCTCCTCAATTTCCTTTACAAAAAGTCCCTTGCCGCCAACCTTGGCAAGGGGAACATCGAGAATTTTGTCTCCCTTTGTCTTTATTATAATAAGATCGACTGAAAGAGAAGGGTTTATAGATGTTATGGCCGATTTTACCCAGTTTGCCTGCCAGAGAGCCAGTTTGCTCCCTCTTGTTCCTATTTTAATGCTTTTTTTCATTAGGGACCACAGCTCGAACAACTTGTAGCCGAGCATCCAGTGCATGAAGATGTTGAGGCAGATTTTCTGACTGTTTCACCGCCTCCTCCCTTGCTGATGAAGCCGCAGGCGGACAGCAGCCTGGTTACTTTTTTTTTGTTGCATGAAGGGCAAACAGGATCTTCTTTTCCAAAAACCAGGTACTCAAAATCCTGGTTGCAGTTATTACAATAATATTCATAAATAGGCATGCTAATTTCTCCTAAATAGTGTCTGAACGAAAACCCTCCAAATTACACTTTTCATGTCATTGCGAGGGAACCATGACCGAAGCAATCTCTTGGAAACAATGGGATTACTTCGTCGTTCGTTCCTCACTCCTCGCAATGACCGCTCAGAACCATGGGTTTTGTTTTTACCCTTTTCCCGGACAATACACAATAAGCATCAATGCTTTAAAATCAACCCGATATTTTTTCAATCACACCTGCTGCGATCAGCGGTAACATTATTTCATGGTGGCCTACAAGGTTAAAACCCTGCCCCCCTTTTGCTGTCGGCCGGTTAACAACGTTGGTCATTGGGCGGTAGTGTTTTACAAAATCCATATTAACGCTGGTAAAGTTTTCCAGATTATGGCCAAGATTTCGTACCAGAGTTACTGCTTTTAAAAAAACTTCCGGCAGCATTACGGCAGATCCAATATTCATGTAAACGCCACCTTCAATCGTGGCGATTATCGATGCAAAAGTCCTAAAATCTCTATGAGTTGCTCCACCAGCCTCTTTAGGGTCAAATTCAGGATGCATATGAATAATATCTGTTCCAATAGCAACGTGAACGGTAACGGGGATACCTAACCGAGAACCTGCGGCGAGTATGCTTTTATCCATAAGAGGGAGCTTGTTGTCATTGATGGATTGCCCGACCGCATCCCCGAGTCCTATTGAATTTTTTCCTGCTTTTTTTATGGCTTCACTTAAAAAAACGCATGTTTCACGAGCCATTCCGAAACTTCCGTTTCCTATTGATGCGGCAACATCTTCAGATGTTTTTCCTGTCATGGCGATCTCTAAATCGTGAATTATACACGCTCCGTTCAAAGCAACTGCTGTAATAACCCCGCGTTCCATAAGGTCAATAACAATGGGACTCAAACCCACTTTTATGACATGAGCGCCCATGGCAAATACTATTGTTTTTTTCTTCTTAAAAGCACTTACAATAGAAGAAATGACCGTGTTTATATCGTTACCGGCAAGAATCTTTGGCAGATTATCAAGGAAATCGTTAATGTTAGATCCTTTTAGCCACGTTTTTGCAAAATCATCTGATGATACTTTGCTTTTTCTTTCAGACAAAGGATAGGTTTTCAACCGGCTTAAGTCTATGGGTTTAAATGATTTTGACATTTTTACTTTATCGCCCTGAAAATGATTGAGGAAACAGTATTCTTTCAACAAGTTCGCAAAGAATATGACCCAATGTTATATGTGCTTCCTGAATTCTTGCAGTTGTACTTGATTCAACGGAAAATACCAGATCAGCACATTCAGACAGTTTTCCGCCGTTACCAGTCATTCCTATTGTTAAAAGTTCCATGTTTTTTGCTGTATTTATTGCTTTAATTACATTTTTCGAATTGCCGCTGGTACTGATACCGATAGCAATATCATCCTTTTTACCGAGAGCTCTTATCTGCTTGTCAAATATTTCATCAAAGTGGTAGTCATTGCCGATGCTTGTTATTATTGATGTGTCGGTTGTCAGGGCAATGGCAGGGAGAGGAGGGCGTTCAATTTGAAAACGGTTTACAAATTCTGCCGCAAGATGCTGGGCATCTGCTGCGCTTCCACCATTGCCGAAAATAAGAATTTTGTGACCAGAGGCAATGTTCGTGGCTATCGTGTCGGCGACTTTTATAATAAGATCTATATTGTTTTTAATAAATCTGTCTTTAATTCCTATGCTTTGTTGCAATATGTTCAGGATAATGTCTTTCATGATGAGCAGCCCGGCAACTTGTTTAATTTGTCAATAAATTCAATCGAGTCACAACCCAGATCGTTTGCTTTTTGAAACTCTTTCAAGGCGTCTTCATATTGATTTTGTTTAAAATAGAGTCTTCCGAGTCTATGCCTGAAGAGGCCGTTTTCAGGAGAAATTTCGACACTTTGCCGGCAGAATATCGTTGCAATTTCAACGCTTTCGTCTTTAATATCAAAAAGATATCCAAGGGCTGAAAGAGAATCAGCATCATTTGGATTCAATTTTATGGCTTTTTTATAAGATGAAATAGCTTCATCAATCATGTTGATAGCTTTATTGCAGTCGCCAAGGAGTCGAAAAGCAGTAGCTGATTCAGGCCTTAAATTAACCGCTTTTTCTAAATATTTCTTGCCTTTTTCCGGTTCACCTAACTCAAGATAAAGCTTCCCGAGTTGAAATTCCACCTCAAATACACCTTCTCCGATGCTTTCAGCTTCAAGGAAGAGTTTTAAGGCTTTATCTTTGTTATCCATTAACAGGTTTGCCAATCCTGAATTATATAGAGCCATGCCTTCATTAGAGTGAAGCCGGATAGCTGTTTCAAATTCTTTTTTTGCTTTTTTAAAAGAACCCAAAACACCGTAACAGACCCCCAGGCTGTTGTGGAGATTTACATTCAAAGGATCAAGCAGAAGCCCTTTTTTGAATTCTTCTATTGCGCCATTAATGTCTCCTTTTTGGTACAATTTATCACCGCTAATGTTTAGACTCACAGCATCAAAGACAACAGAGCTGTTTGGGCCAAAAAATGCAGCATGATCAAGTGCTTTCACTGCATTGTCTATTATTTGGTGTTTATTAAAATTGGTAGTGGGATAAAATGCCAGGCCTATGCTAACCGTTTCATTGAGAAGTTCTTTAACATCTTTTTTTATTTTATGGGCAAGTTGCGTGCAGGAATCGTTATTTTTTTCAAAACAAAACCAGCCAAACATATCATAGCCTATCTGACCCCACAGGCCTTTATCTTTTTTACAGATTGAGTCAATAATTTTAGCAACTTTTACAAGTAGTTCCGATGCATTCTCTTTGACGGATTTTTCGTTACCATGAAACATATTGTCAATACGGATAACCATAGCGCCGAATTTTATTGAAGAATTAAGTTTGGCAAGAGCATGGTCTATAAATTCTTTGCCTGTAAGCATGTCGGGAAATTCATCTGAAAGACCAGTCTGGCTTGCAGAAAATTTAGCATCATATTTAATATCATGGCTTTTAGAATCAGTTTTATAGAATAAAAATTCTCTGGCGGAATCCAGGTCGGTATATAATTTTTGTTGGCTTTCAGTCATTATAAAACCTTCCTATGCATTTTGCTTAAAGCGTTTTCAACAATCGGAAGCTCATCATTTTGTATGGTTCTTAGATCCATTATAAAATAGTCTTCTTCTATTCTTCCTATTATAGGAGGTGTATTTTCACGCAAATGCTTTTCGATAGCATTAGCTGACATACCGTCAATTTTTATACCAACACAGATGCTGGGCAGTTCTAAAAGAGGTAGTGAACCACCGCCGGCACGGGAAGAAAGCTTTAACAATTTAACAGACATGTCTGAGTTTTTTAGTTTTTTCAACATGCCTAAAAGCTTTTTTCCTTTTTTTTCAATAGATTCAAGTGGAAGGGTTAACATTCGAAGGGTTGGAATATTTTCAATTGCCTTTTCCGGATCCCTGTACAGACGAAGGGTGCTCTCAAGAGCCGCAAGGGTCAGCTTGTCAATTCTTAAAGCTCTGGTAAGAGGATTTTGTTTTATTTGATCAATGATATTTTTTTTACCCACTATTATGCCGGCCTGCGGGCCGCCAAGAAGTTTATCTCCACTGAAAGTTACAACATCTACTCCTGCTGACACTGATTCCTGGACAGTGGGTTCTTTTAATAGACCATATTTTGAAAAATCTATAAAAGTTCCACTGCCAAGATCTTCCATTACAGGAATTCGATATTTTTCCCCAAGTTCAACCAGCTCATTTAGAGAGACGTCGGCAGTAAAACCAACCACACTATAATTACTTTTATGCACCTTCAATAAAAGGCAAGTATCGCTTTCAATGGCTTTTTCATAATCTCTAAGGTGGGTACGATTTGTTGTTCCAACTTCCTTTAAAATTCCACCGCTTTTTGCCATTACATCGGGTATTCTGAATGATCCACCGATTTCAACAAGCTCCCCTCTTGACACTATAACCTTTTTTTCTTTGGCTATTGTTTCTAAACAAAGCAGTACGGCAGCGGCATTGTTATTTACTACCATTGCGGCCTCAGCGCCGCTGATTTCACATAATATGTCCTCAACCGCACTATATCGTGAGCCGCGGATACCTTTTGACAGATCGAATTCAAGATTAGAATACCTGCCGGCTATTTCTGAAAGATTTTCAACAGCATCAGCGGGAAGTAATGATCTCCCTAAATTTGTGTGGATTATAATGCCTGTTGCATTAATGGTGCGCTTAAGGTTCAGTTGCATTATTTTTTTTACGCGGCCTTTAATTTTTTCAAGTATTAAGCTTAAATCCAGATTTTCATCAGTTATATCATTGTTGCCGTTAAGGATATCTGTGCGAAGGTCTTCAACAACAGAACGCGCTGAGCGGACAAGAACAGATTTTGGAATATTTGCAAAGGAAGGTTCTTTTTTCGCGTTTTCGAGAATAAAGTCAATTCCGGGAAGCTTTTGCAATAGATCCTGTTGTTGTTTGCTTAAGCTCATTATTTACCTGTAAAATACAAAATTAATATAGAAAAATATCATTTTAAATTTGTCGTATATCATTATAAAGTTAATAAGTTCAATATATTTCTGTTAAAGGTTAAAATAAGGTGGTCAGAAAAAAGGCTTTATGATAATAAATTATTATTGCATAGAAAATAGTCAATTTGCTTATAAGATAATTAGTGTCTTAACGAAAACCCTCCAAATTACACTTTTTCTGTCATTGCGAGGGAAGCATGACCGAAGCAATCTTAAACGAAAACAAGGGGATTGCTTCGTCGTTCGTTCCTCACTCCTCGCAATGACAGCTCGCAACTATGGGTTTTTGTTCAAGCAATAATCAAATGGAGATTTTATGAAAAACATTCTAATTACAGGTGGTTGTGGATTTATTGGATCAAATTTTATTCATTATCTGCTTGAACAATCTGATTTTACCGGCCGGATAATAAACGTTGATAAATTGACCTATGCAGGAAATCCTGAAAACCTGGAGGGAATTGCTGAAAGATTTTCTGAACGTTATGATTTTATTAAGGCAGATATATGTGATCGTGAAGCCATGGCTGAAAT
This sequence comes from Desulfobacteraceae bacterium, assembly GCA_013792055.1. Classification (GTDB taxonomy): domain Bacteria; phylum Desulfobacterota; class Desulfobacteria; order Desulfobacterales; family ETH-SRB1; genus B13-G4. The sequence continues at coordinate 5,588 of VMSQ01000069.1, read as the reverse complement.
TTTTAATAATTATAAAATTGATGCTGTTTGCCATTTTGCTGCTGAATCGCATGTTGATAGATCTATTGCCGAACCTAATTCTTTTATAAAAACAAATATTTTTGGCACATTTAATCTGCTTGAACTTTCCAGAGACAGAGTGACCTTGTTTCATCATGTGAGTACTGATGAAGTCTATGGTTCTCTTGGAGAGAAAGGCTTTTTTACCGAGGATACTCCTTACAGGCCCAATAGTCCGTATTCAGCTTCAAAGGCATCTTCCGATCACCTTGTAAGGGCTTACTATAAAACATACTCTTTGCCGGTAACGATTTCTAATTGCTCAAACAATTATGGCCATTATCAGTTTCCCGAGAAACTGATCCCCCTTATTATACTAAATTCCCTTGAAGGAAAGCCGCTTCCGGTTTACGGTGATGGTATGAATATAAGAGACTGGCTGTATGTTGAAGACCATTGCAAAGCGCTTTGGTTAATAATGAAAAATGGAAAACGCGGAGAAACATATAATATCGGCGGCAACTGTGAAATGCGTAATATAGATGTTGTAACCATGATTTGTGATATTATGGACGAGATGATGCCCAGTCATAATAGTAGACCGCGTAGGGACCTGATAACATTTGTAAAAGATCGGCCAGGACATGATTTAAGATATGCTATAGATTTCAGCAAGCTGCAAAGGGAATTGGGGTGGCATCCTGATGAATCGTTTGAATCAGGAATAAGAAAAACAATTAAGTGGTATATAGATAATAAGGGTTGGGTAGATAGAGTTAAAAGCGGGGAATATATGTCTTGGATAGAAAAACATTATAACCTATAGTTGACGGCTTTGTAAGAAGTCCATTTTCTGCGTTGCTCTGCATCCTTTTTTCCTAACTTGCTTTTTCATTGAAAATTGGGATATTATATTTTTGTTTTTATTACATAGCTAACTTTAATTTATACAGGTGGATTGTTCTAAAACTGCAAATGTGAAGGGCGTCCCCATGTTTTCATGTTTTCATGTTTTCCCCATGTTTTCCCATGTTTTCCCCCATGTTTGGTGAATTCAGGTTGCAAGTGCACCACGTAATGCTTGGCGGCAGACTTCATATGGTGTCTGGTAGTCGAGGCACTTTCTTGGCCTATGATTAATCTTTTTCACCGCCAATACAAGGTTTTTATCGGTTACTTCCCTGAAATTCATTCCTTTCGGGAAATATTGCCTGAGCAAACCGTTTGTATTTTCGTTTAATCCTCGCTGCCAGGCGGCGTATGGATCAGCAAAATATATGGTCAGACCGGTCTTTTCTTCAAGTTGTTTGAACATGGAGAATTCTTTGCCATTGTCAACCGTAAGTGTCTTCCTCATTACTTTTGGAATGCGTAAAAATGCTTTGATGGAATTGGTTGTCAAGGTGTTTGCTTTTTTGTCGAGGAGCTTGGCTGCGATCAGATAACGGCTCTTGCGTTCGACATGGGAGGCTATGCCGCCGGTGCCTTTGGCCCCTTCGACAGTGTCGCCTTCCCAGTCGCCGAAGCGCTTGCGCTGATCGACAATTGTGGGTCGCTCTGAAATGCTGACACGTCCGGGTATCAAGCCGCGACATGAGCCGTACATTTTCTGCTTGCGACGCTTTTTATGCCGTCTTCGCAAATGGGTATAGAGGTCACCGCTCTGAGCGGCATCCAGGTAAATCCATTGGTAGATGGTCTCGGTGTTGATTCTCATGTGTACGCTGTTGGGATAATCAATCCATAACCGGCCGGCAATTTCTTCCGGCGACCAGTCTGCCCTGATCTTGCTTTGCATATAGCTAACCAGTTGCAAGTTAGACCGTCGGAGGCAATGTCGCGCCTTATATTTTCGCTGATTTGCATAGTGTTGGGCTGCTTCGTGCCAGTAGACACCGCCGGAATAAGTCGGGCCATTGCGTTTGACCTCCCTGCTTATTGTTGTATAATGCCGATTGAGTCGTCGGCCAATCTCACGGTAGCTCAAACCGTAAAGAACTAAATGATAGATGACATAACGCTCCTGAAGTGTTAAGTGTGAATAGGACATGGTGTGCTCCTTCTGTGTGTGTGGGTTGGTTGCTCTTCCTCACACTACCAGAATACACATCATGTCCAAACTATAATTTTACGTGGTGCACTTTGAAGTCGAATTCACCTTTTCACCATGTTTTCACCATGTTTTCACCATGTTTTCACCATGTTTTCATGTTTTCTCCATGTTTTCTCATGTTTTCTGTTAAAAGGGGTGACTTTAGCGGGAGGTAAATGAGTAAACCCCGTTAGAAAGATTTTTTCTACCGGGGGTAAACGCTTGTTGCTTAGAATTTGTATGTGGCAGCTAAACTCATTGCTGTCTCATCCACAAACCTGCCCTCAAGATTAAATTTCCAGTTGTCAGCAATTTTGTAGTCTGTGCCAAGAAATAGACCAACATTTCTCTTTGCCTTAAATTTTATCCACCAATCGCTCGATTCTCCTTCCCATTCTTTCTCTTTTGCTTTAATTCTCAGATCGCTATACTTGGCACCAAGATAAGGAGTAAAATTTCCTATCTTTTTGGCAATATAAGGCGCAATATGCCATTCTTGAGCTGTCATCTTTCCTTTGCCTGTTTCATCAGGATGAGTAGGATCAGCGTCTATATCCTTCGCTGAGTAGTTGTTTTTATGCCTTAAATACTGCAAATCAGCTCCTATTAACCAGTCATTTTCCAAAGGATATGTAGCCTTCAAGCCAATTCCATAGGCAAGGGCATTCTTGCCTTTATGTATCTCCTTTCCATCATACACACCATTTTCATACCACTTAGCTTCTCCATCCCAATCAGCTACTCCAAGTTTTACAAAAACATCAAGATTTTCAAGCACACCATAGCTTGTCTTTAACATTGTTCTATACATCTTTTTAACTTCAGCATCCTTTACTTCTTCTCCTGGCTCAAGCCCACCCATCATTTTATCAAATTCTAAGTCCCTTTTAAACACAAATTCCTGATCCAAACTAATACTAAACTTTCCCTGTCCTTGCGTTTTTGCTCCACCTATACTGCCGGCATAAGAAGCAAGCGGCAGGCATAGGAGCAATGCCAAACATAAAAAAATCATTTTTCTCATTTCACACCTCTGTGTTTAATTGTTGTAAATTATTTTTCACAAACTCAAAAATATGCAAAAGCGCCTCTTACCTTTTCACCCCCTTTCCTGGCAGATTCTCCCCGTGCCCCAAAAATAAAAAATCTCTTAAAGCACTCTGCCCTTTCCCCTATTGGCAATGCATTAGGACAAACAGGGACAGCGTCTATTTTTGTTTGTTCTTCTTCTTTTGAACGGTAACCAACAAATCCGAGCACGATGATTGTTTTGAACATAAGAAAATCGCCCATAAGCTTCCTTAAGCAGCATAATGCTACTTATATAAAGTAATTGTCAATAAAAAACTTTTATTCAGAGGTTTATACCTCTATGAGACCGCTGTATATATTTATTATAGGAGGCGTTATGAAGGAAGTAAGGAAATTATTGGGACGGCGGATAAGATACCTGCGGAATTTCTGCGGCATGACCCAAGAGCAATTGGGAGATAAAGCAGATGTGAATTATAAATATCTTGGGGCTATTGAAAGAGGTGAGAAAAACCCTGCTACCGATAATCTTGCTAAAATTGCTGGTGCATTAGGCGTTAAACTTCATGAACTTCTTATTTTTGAACACGAAGTTGAGGATATTCAATTACTTAAGGAAAAAATTGATGATTTGTTGGGAGGTGCAAGCATAAAAGAACTTAAAACTATCTACAGGGTAATAGAGGCGATGTTGAGGTGAGAAAATCTGGTAGGAGGTAGCCTTTCGGCCACCCCGCCAGGTAGAAGGGGGCACCAGATCTGGTACCCCAACCCCCTCAGAACGTAGCGGCGGATTTTCCGCACTACGCTCTTCAGAATTTGATTCACAACACAGCTAAGCTCCGGTGTCACATACTTGCCTGTGTTCGACACGGCAGACAGGTAATTACCTGAGGCCCTATGTAGTATTTGATGCACGCACTTAACTTTTTAACTTGTGTTTCCAGCCAAGAAATGAAAGGGACGTATAGCCACTGCCCATTTCCGCCCAAGGGAATTTTGGGTAAATTTCATGCTTTTCCGGCCTCAGAGTTTCATAGGGGGAGTACCCCTTTGAATTTTGCATTGCATTTTAGGTTAATAATGTGTATGTTGTCTTAAATATATACACATAGGGGGTATTATGCGAACCAATATTGTCATCGATGACACACTAATGGCCGAAGCCATGAAAGTCAGCGCATTAAAAACAAAAAAAGCCGTGGTCGAAAGCGGGTTACGCCTTTTAATCCAAATCAAAAAACAAGAGCGCATAAAAAGCTTGCGCGGCAAGCTAAAATGGGATGATAATCTCGATAAGATGAGGCTCGATCAATGATATTGGTCGATTCCTCCGTTTGGATCGATTATTTTAACGGATTAGGAAACCGGCAAACCGATCTTCTTGATGATATGCTTTCAAATGTTCCTATTCTGATCGGTGACTTGATCTTAGCTGAAGTTCTACAGGGGTTTCGTTCAGATGATGACTTTGAAGCTGCAAAAACCGGCCTGAGTATCCTCCAGTTTCGAGAAATTGGAGGATATGAAATTGCTTTGCAGAGCGCCCAAAATTACAGGTTGCTGCGGAAAAAAGGAGTAACTGTCAGAAAGACTATCGACGTCATTATTGGTACTTTTTGCATTTCTGAAGGCATCACGTTGTTACATAATGACCGTGACTTTGAACCAATGGTATCACATCTTTCCTTAAAAGTGTTGACTCCCGAGTAAATGGTTTATCCGGCATTATTGGCCCCAACGGCTCAGGAAAGCCGGAAATTATCAAAAACGATAAGGATAAGCTGAGAGAGTTGTTTTTATGAAAGCTGCAAAAGATTACATAGTGTTTTCGCTGGATGTGGCTTCTTTAAAAGAAGCAGAGAAATATGTTTCACTTCTTTCAGAATATGTTGGTATGTTCAAGGTAGGGCTTGAGCTGTTTATAAGATCCGGGCCTGAAATCATTAAGATTATAAAGGGGTTAGGAAAAGCTAAAATCTTTTTGGATCTTAAACTCCATGATATTCCTGCAACTGTTTCACGTGCAATGGCAAGTATCGCTGATTTGGGTGTTGATTTTGCAACTATTCATTGTGCAGAAAATAAAGACATGCTTGAAGCTGCTGTTGACGGGAGCGGCGGGAAAGTAGGTGTGGTCGGTGTTACCGTTTTAACAAGTGTGTCAGGAGAAGATATTGATGCTGCTGGATTTCGTTCTGAATTTTCTTCAGATATATCACGGCTTGTAATGAATAGAGCGCGGATGGCCAAGGAAGCGGGATGTATTGGAGTCGTGTGCTCCGGCCTCGAAGTTAAAATGGTAAAGGATAATATAGGAAAAGATTTTATTACGTTAACGCCTGGAATAAGACCCTTTTGGGGGGGTACGAAAGAAGATGATCAGCGGCGCATAACTACTCCGGCCCAGGCAATTGAGAATGGATCAGATTATTTGATAATAGGCAGACCCATCAGGGATGCA
>VMSQ01000073.1 GCA_013792055.1 Desulfobacteraceae bacterium | reverse complement strand
TTCCCCCTTCGACAAAATGCCTGTCTTATAAATGCGCCATGCATACAAACCTGAAAACAAAAGATAAAGGAGTATATTTAAAAAAAAAAGATTCTTAAGGCTTATGACATGAAATCCTGCCAGAACCGTCACACAAACCAGATATGCTACCGCCAGGGACAGGTTCCGAATCTGCACGCCGACTGTATCTCTGATCGATTCACCGATTTGAGCTGCCAATCTCCAGAGTTGATTCATAGCAATGCTGGCAAGCAAGGCAAGAAAAACCATCTCAAACTGGTGCCCGAGCCATATTTTCTGCCTGATCGAATCCGGCAGAAACAGAACAAAAAGCAAAAGGATCAACAACTGTGCAAGCACCCAGCCGCTATAATAAAAAAAGAATTTCCTGCCACGCTGTCTTTGAGAGATAAAGGTATAAAAAGCATAGGATGAGGCTATATCTGCAAGGGTAGCAAGAGATGTAAAACTTCCCAGTAAAAAGTTGAAATTGCCGTATTCGCCTGGCCCCAGGGTTCGCGCAATAACCAGACCCGCAATAAAGGAAATTCCTACCCGCAGGATATTCGTGATAAAGGTTGAAAGAAACCTAACTTTGAGACTGTTTTTATTCATCCTGCCAGCATAAGCTGTCCTACTCCACAACGAGATAGGCGACCGTTATAAACAAATGTTATCTCAAACAATATATTGTCTCAAGTTTTTGAAACACTTGCCAAAATCGTATCACATTTTCCAATTGCCGCGAGTTGTTTTTCATAAGCTGCACGCAACTCGATGGAATCAAGGAAATGCCATTTTTGATGCCCGCCAGGTTTGCCGTTCGCCAGCCAGTACAGGTGATTGGGCAGCGGATATCTTTGAATCTGTTTGATATAGTTCACCTTTAAGTTGACTTGGGTAAATAGCATTTTTAAGGTTTTTGTTGTAAACAGAAACAGATGACAACTCCAATATGTAAAGTGAGAAAACGGCTCGCACTGGTAGAGGGTCAACAACGCATCATCGGCATTTGGCACTTCCACTATAATCTGTCCATCATCCGTCAGCATCTCGCTCAACTTACTCAATATTGCTTTTGGGTCGGGAATGTGCTCCAGTACGTGGAACATGGTTACGATATCATACCCCCCTCCTCGAATGTCGGTCGAAATATCAGAGAGATTTTGAAAAACCGTGAGCCCGTGGCTTTGATAATGACTGCTCAGGCGTATTTCCGGTTCCACGCCATGCGCTGTTGCTACCATATCCCGTGCTTTCAAAAGAAATCCACCTGCCCCGCATCCAAAGTCCAATAATCTGCGGTTTGGCAACACTCGCTTTAGATACTGGAAACGCCGTTCATCATCCCATGCGGTTTCCCTGAGCCAGGTTTGAACGTCAGGCATCTCTTCGCCATCGTGCATCTGCGAATTTTCATAAAAGCCGTTCCTGATGTGATCAAACGATGAAAGAAAAACCAGCCCGCAGGAAGCACATTCAAGAATTTCTAATTCCAGGTTATCACGCACACTGCCGGGTCTTTTATTAAACTCTGTGCCGCCGCACAGATAGCATTCCTTTTTGCAGCCTGTTTTATCCTCTACCAGCACGTCCTTCTCCATCCGTTTATCGTTAATTCGATTATTTGTTGATTTTTTCGTTTGATTTTTCCATCTTTCCCAATCCACCAATCATCACAAACCCGTCGGCACTCCCCAGAAATCGCAATAACTGCACAGCGGCGCTTTATCTCTTCTTCCCTGTATATGATTCTGCACCCATTCTTTTCTTTTTGGTCCGTTCCAGATGTCTAATAAAGAATCTATAGCGGCATCTCCGATTACCCCCAGACGTTTGGGATCAAATCTTACACAAATAGATACTTCCCCCAATCTGTTTATGGCCATGTGATTTAAGATTTCCAGGCAGATTCCGATTTCCGGCACGGTTGGATTTTTGCTATATTTAAAGCCTCCAAGAGGGTTATGCAAAATCCTGGTGGCTATTATTCCATCTAATTTCTCCCACCTTTCCGTATCCACATCCCCCAGACATCTATAAATCATATGAGGTTTTCTCTTACCCTTAATCTCCAAAAACTTATTAACCAGCTCATACTGCTCATCTGCTTCAGGGTCATTTTCTATGACAGATATGGTTATGGTATCCAGGCTATCTATAATCTCATCAGCTTTCTCTACTATCAACTTAGCATTGGTATCCACACATTTTATCTGATCCTTGAACAGCCTAACCGCTTCTCCAAATCTGGGATAAAGCAGGGGCTCTCCATTGTTATGGAATTGAACGACTATTCCTTCCGGCAGTTGACCGGCCATTTTCTTAATCAGATCAAAATCCATATCACCATAATTCATGGCTATTTCCGAATATTCTCTGTCTATCTTTCTTCTACCGCACATCCAGCAGTTCTTATTACATCTGCTGGTCAATTCCAGATGTATGCAATATAATCCGTTAAAAAACCTGTTCATTTGGGAAAATTTCCTCACGTTTTTTGGACGGGATTATGGTAACTTTACAGATTCGGCAAAATGCAACACAACACTAAATCACTGCAAATGTAAAAGTTAACACTTTATTATGTTTGACGATATCCTCTAAAAGTTGCATCACTATTCAAATAAAGATTTTTTGTGACGTCTATCATCTGATCGAGCTTATTTTTGTAATAGTTCTTAAGCAAAGTTATATTCGCTTCCATTAGGCATCTAAGAAATTTTTCATTACTCATATCAGTGAAATTTACTGATAACAAATCAGAGTTAACATGTTTATTCTCATAAAAATCTTCGACATCTTTTAACAACCCTTTTTCAATTGCATAATAATAGAGTGGGCTCCCTGGATATGGTGTAACCGGGCGAATAGTACGAAGTTGAGCACCATCATCATATTTTAGTAAAAACTCAACACCTTTATTTAATATTTCATTGGTTTCACCAATATTGCCAAAAATAATATTATAACCAGGGCTAATCCCCGCTTCTAAAGTGGCTTCAATTCCGCTTATAATCTTCTCCGTTGTCAGGGCCTTATTCATATTTTTTAGTGCGATATCATCAAATGACTCAATACCATAATTAATAAATACACAGCCGGCATTTTTCATCATTTTCAAAACTTCTGGTGTAGCGTAATTCAATCTGCCACAACAAAACCACTTAAATCCAAATTTCGACTTTATTATCGCTTCACATAATTCTATTATTCGTGCCTTAGAAGACATAAGCAGCTCATCAGCAAATTCAATATAATTGATGCCATAGTCCTTATTAAGGTATTTTATTTCTTCAATAATTGCCTCTGGATTTCTTGCCCTATAACCTTTATCCATACGATAGCAGAAATTGCATTTAAATGTGCATCCCCGGGCAGAAAGCACAGGCATAAAAAAATCTTTATTTGTGCAATGTGCTTCTCTCAAAAGCCTGTAGTATTCAATGGGGAACATATCATACGCGGGCCATGGGATATTATCGATATCATGAATAACTGAGCGTCTATCATTGATTACAATCTGCTCACCATTTCGATATGCTATGCCCCTTATCGTGTTTAAAGGGTTCTTATTCGAGATAGCATTTACAAGCTCAACGATCGTTTCCTCTCCTTCGCCTATAACTGCAACATCGGCGCCTGTTTTTTTTAGAAAGTATTCCGGTTCGGGAGATGGGCCATGTCCTCCCAAAATATAGTATTCAGGTTTGTTCTTTGAGGCATTGATCGCCTTGGATATCTTTAAAAGCTTTCTATATTGATAGTATCCAGCAATTACCCCCAAACCAATGATATCAAATTTATTGTTCTTTAAATAATCTGTTAGATGTTCTTCAGGATAATGGTGTACATCCTGATTATAAATTTCTACATCATAACCCTCTTTGCGAAGAACTGATGCAATATAAGCTGTTCCAACCGGGAAATAATGTATATAAGAACCATTGTCATAAATTATTAATAAAATTTTCATCTAAATCAAACCATCCTCTGCAACTATTTGTCTTAGCATTGTTTTATGGCCTTTTTACACAACTACAAAGCAGCATAATTTCTTGTGAAAATTTAACCAACTTACTGTACGGTCTAAGTACACGCGGAGCTATCAGGGAAACAAAAGCGGCGAATGGACGTAACCATGGCATTGCCCACAAAAATGGCAACTGCCTGAATTTTTCTACCGTAACATCATCAAAACCGTGGATGAGAAAGATATCCCGCAAAGAGCTACTCGTAAACGGTGTACGATGCGTGTAATCCTCATAAAAGGTTTTGTATATAGACTCCCAATCGGGCACCATGGTAATCGCCAGCCCGCCGGGCTTCAGAATCCTAAGCATTTCCTTGACCAATTTTTCAGGGTAGTAGAAATGTTCCAGAACTGATTTTGAGAAAATAACATCAAAGCTATTATCTTCATACGGTAGCGGTTTGTTTCCCATGTCTGACTGTAAAATCTTCGCTTCAGGACAGATGGATTTCCCAATTAATGATTGATCTACACCATACCCGTTGAGACCGCATCGAATAAATCCCTTTAGAAATTCACCACGTCCGCAACCCAAATCCAATATTTTTTTACGTTCAGATAGGCTGTATCTGCTGACCAAATAACGAGTAAGCAAATCCGGATATTTTGTAAATGGTCGTTCCTCTTCACTGTAAGTTACGGAAACATAGTCTCTCTGCTTATTTTCTAAGGTCATTGCAAAACCTCAACCAACTCAATGTAAGTCCCTTCTGGTGCCCTGCAAAAAGTAACTTTTGCGTAACCATCGGGTGATAATTGCGGAGGTGAATTGAATTTAATCCCTTTATCCTTAAGTCTTTTATACTCAATATCCAGATTATCTACGGTAAACGCTATATGGGAAATGCCGATTTCGCAGATTTCACGCATCTTTTGCTCTGCGGGATGCGAATGATACTTCAACAGTTCTATCATCTGACCCGATGGAGAAGTCATCTTGACTGTGGTAAGCTTAACATTCCTTAGGGATAAAATGTTATCGATAAAATTCCCCGCTTCTTGAATATTTTTTTCAACATGAAACCCGAGAAGATCGCGATAGAAATAAAGCGATGCTTCTAAGTCAATAACTACTATACCTGTGTGGCGAATGTCTTTGATCATTTTGTATCCTGAACTGTTGCCGCAATAGCCTCATCAAGAACATCAAGCCCTTCTTCTAAAGCCCCATCCCATATTGTGAGCGGCGGTCCAATTTTTATCGATTCCCGACCTGTATGAACCAGAAGCAATCCTTTTTGCATGGCTTTCTCACATACACGACTGGCGAACAATCCATCAGGCTCACCACTCTTTGGATCATTAAGGATAATGCCCGCAAGCAACCCTTTACCAAAAATATATGAAATCCTGTCGGAATATTTTTCCTTAAGTATATTGAGCCGGCCATGAAGTATTTTCCCTTTTCTGGATGATTCCGCAATTAAATTCCCAAATTCAATTGCCTCTAAATTTGCTAAGCCAGCAGCGCAACAAAGAGGATTTGCGGAATGCGTGCTGCTCATAGAGCCAAATTCGGGCAGATCCATAATCTTTTGACTACCAATAACAGCAGACAAAGGCAAACTCCCGCTTAATGCCTTGCCAAGACAGAGCAGGTCGGGTTCAACATCGTAATGTTGATAGACAAATAATTTCCCACTTCTACCAAAACCGCCCTGAATCTCATCAAAGGCAACTAAACAATCATACTCCTTTGCAAAATCCACAAGGGCTTTAATATATGCAACGGGATAAAAAATAGCGCCCCACCCCAGGTAAGATTCAACCATAAAACCTGCGATATTATCGAAGTTTAATCCTTTTGCTTTTAAGTCCTCCATGTCTTCCTGGAAGCGCTTTGCCCAATCATATTTCTTATCAAAGGAGTCTTTTGCAGTCCACGGATAAGGGAAGGGCAAATGATACATGTTGGGGTCTCTGTAGCCAATCCAGGCGGATTGATGGGGGTCTCCTTTAAGCATTTCAGCCCCCATGGTACGGCCATGCATAGCGCCTTGAAATGAAATAATGCCGAGTTTGGATGAATTGATGGTTTGACCGTGCATCCTTATCAATTTTACGGCACATTCAGTTGCCTCAGTTCCAGCGGATAATAAAAAGGCCTTTTCAAATTGATCAGGGGTTATTTCAATCAACTTCTTCAAAAATAAAGCCCGAGTCTCATGGGCAAATGTATATGTGTGGAGAAGTTTACGATCGATAACAGTATGGAGAGCCGATGTTATTTGGGAATTTGCATGTCCGGCATTGGCAACAAAAATAGTGGATGTAAAATCGATCCAGCAATTGCCACAGGAGTCATATATCTGAAAATCCTCTGCTCTATCCCATACAACAGGAAGCTGTCCATGCATTGACTGCGATTCATATTTTTCAAGATCAAGTAATATTTTTAACGTTTCTGGAGCTGGAATTGCTGTTCTTATTTTTCGATATTTTGTATTTACAGGTAATACATTGACAGGAATATGAGAGAACTGGTATTTCATAATTGATCTTCCTATTTCCCGAACAATTTTTTAAGAATAGCTGGTTTTTTCGTTACCTGATATTCCAGATAATCAAAGTCCTCCATCGTGTCAATCTCCACAACACGTGGCGTAACAAATGCTATAACACGATCTCCATGCAGCTTATTATTTTCAATAACGTATGCCGTTTTTATAACATCAACATAACCATTAGCCTGATAGGTCTTTTCAAAGCTCTGCCTTGGGTTATTGTAAATGTCCAAATTATATGAGTTTGAACTGATAGGCTTCAAATACTCTCCATCAACTTCAAATGCCTTATATGCTGATTCTGACATTTCATGCACAGATCGCAATGCCGTAGCACAGTAAGTTTTTTTTATGCGATCTATTGCCGCTTCGATATAATTTACTTCACGTAATGGCGTTGTTGGTCGCAGATGAAGCAAATAGTCAGGCTGATAGCCTTCATTATCCTGCATCCAATCGAGTGCATGTTTGATAAAATCGCAATCTGTACTATCATCACCGGAAATTTCTGCAGGACGTAAAAAAGGAACTTCCCCACCATATTTGCGGGCTATATTTGCATAAAGCTCAGAATCAGTTGATACAATAATGCGATCAACATTATCTACTAATCGCGCTACTGCAATACTATACGCAATTAGTGGGAATCCCGCCAAAAGCTTTATATTTTTATCAGGGATACCTTTCGAACCCGAACGCGCAGGAATGATTGCAACAACCTTAACCATAAAAGGCTCCTCTATTGATGTCCCTCAAACGTAATATGCGCCCTAAGTTTTAATGCAATCGGAATTTCTTTATGATTCATAAATAGATTGCCGTTTCCCATGGCTTTTTCAATCTTTCGCACAGCACCTACCAGTTGACGGAATCCCATAGGTTCAACAGATGCAGCCTGATCGGAACCATACATGGCGCGATCGAGCGTGATATGCCGCTCCAGCGAGGTAATTCCAAGAGCGGCTGCGGCATAGGATACGGCTAACCCAACCTCGTGTCCACTATAGCCCACATTGCATTGATAACGATCTCTAAGCGTTTTGATACGGTTTAAATTTGCGTCCTCATCTTCCATTGGATAGGTCGAAACACAATGCATCAGCTCAAAGGGGCAATCTTTTCCCTTAAATATCTCTACAGCTCGGTCAATTTGTTCAAATTTCGTCATACCCGTAGAAATAAATGTGTGCTTCTTTTCTGAAGCTACATCCCTGAGCAAGTCCTCATAAACAATCATTGCAGAGGCAATCTTATTATATTTTAAATTAAACTGCCGCAAAAATTTCTGGCTTTCCATATCCCAGGCTGAGGCAAACCACTCAATTCCTTTTTCCTTGCAGTAGGCATCAATCTCTTTATATTCCACCAATCCAAATTCAAGGCCTTCCTTTTGCGCTCGCTGTGTGGTACCCCACGGACTTTCCCGGGGCGAATCCAACATTTCCTTTGAATATACCAGGTCAATAGACCTTTTTTGAAATTTAACAGCATCGGCCCCAGTTTCCTTAGCAACATCGATTAACTGTTTTGCAATCCCCACATCTCCATTGTGGTTGATACCGATTTCAGCAATGACAAAAATAGACATATTAATTACTCCTTATTTTTAGAGTTTTCTCCCCTGGTATGTTTGGTCAAAAGAAATAACCCGCAGCAAGCTGCGGGGAAGTATCAGAGTTAAAATATGAGCATAACGCAGAGATTGGGCATAAAAGGACGTTTTTCAAACTTCTTAAATCCTGTAATACCTGAAATCAATATTTTTCTATTGAACCACTTTTTGTTAATATGTTTCTAATATGAACGATATAGAGATCGTATCCAAAATTTACCGACAAATACGCTGAAGGTTGTTTTTTGCTGCAAACGACTCAAAAATCTTTAGGCTAATGTTAACGCTTAATCCATCTATCAGCCGCTTTGACACTAAATTTTACCAACCTTTTTAAATCTCCCCATTAATTGTGTTTCTTCATTCTGAGGACAAGGTTAAGGTTGTGTCAAGGCATGTTGGAAGTCTAAACAGCTCGAAAAAAAAGACTTTATATTTTTCGATCTTTTAGGAAGACACGGAATCTTGCCAGAGGACTCTGAATGGCGGATCGATGATTCCGGTAAAAGTGATCAAAATCAATTCCATTTAGTTTTTGAAAATAGTTTTTATAACGAATATTTCCATTACTCTGTATGGAATTGTCTATGTATCTAGTTTTCCATTCTGAAGCAACAAGTTCTGAAGTTGATGCCCATTTGTTTTTCTTATTGAGGAATATCGTTTTGCGATAGGGATCACAAAGATGCCATGCACCATCAAAATAGACGGCACCGAGAGAGATATAACTGGGATCAGAACCCTCAATACCTTTGCAGTCCCAAATAAAACTTTTTAGTCCTGCATAATTTGAAAGAGTAGCGAAGACATCCGCCATCTGGTCCGCCATACCGTAACCACGAACAATGATATTCCATACATGATCGTCAATAATCGGCAATTGAGGCGGCTGTCTTAAGATGTGCTGGATCGTCCATTCGAATATCGCTTCAGCGTTCTGTTGCTCCGTCATCCTGTCATTAACGATCTGATCAACAGTCCAACAATAATTTAGATGCCGATCGAAAAAATTATGCAATTTAAGATAAAGAGGTATCCTAATTGCCCTAACTTTATAATTGATTCCCTGCCGAGTGATCGTATTCGTATTGAAAAACAAAATGGCAAGAAGAAAGATAGAAATAATACCAATAATGATAAAATGTTTTTTTTTCATCTATCATCCGATAAAGGAAAATTCAGACCAGGTAGACGGCGCTTAGTCTTAACAGGATTATGACCAAGTTAAGTTTCACTGGCATGGATTCCCACAGAGTCAATAGTCGCTAACAAAAATTATTAGCAGGCCCTTAATATTCTTAGTTTTATGCTCTGATTTATCAGTTTATCGTTTAAGTTAAATAAAGTCACAGCAACCGGTTGTAGTTTCTTATGTTAATACTGATTGCAACAAGTTGTCCCACTGCTTTAGGTAATGTTCCTGGCTATAGAATGTATCGGCACATTTTTTTCCCTTCATTCCAGCATGTTTCCTAGCCTTTGAATCCACAATCAATTTTTCTAATTTTTCTACCCATTCCTTATTATCTTGACAATACAACTGTAATCCGCATTTATCCATTGCTCGTATATAGGCAGGAGTGGCTGAAGTAACTGTCGGTATACCCATTCGCCAAAATAGTAACAATTTATTCTCTGGCTTTCCGTACGTTAATGAATCCTTAGTATTTAAAGGAATAACTGCAATATCGCAGCCAGTTATAATGCGAGAAAGCATCTCCGGATTCCACTGATATAAATAAACTATAGAATCATTAAAAATACGTCTAATCTCATTCACTATAGAAATTTTTCCAATCTTATTCATGTATTTCTTGTATTCAAGATCAGTTATGATGTGTAGAGATAAGCGGTATTTATTACTAAGTTGAACTAATGCCTCTTTTATCTGTGCAATACCGGTTACATTCTCCGGCCTTCCTTCCCATACCAGGTTAACTTGGTGACCAATGGAATAATCTGTCTTTACATGACGAGTAATCTTGGAATGAAAATCGAGAATAATATGGATATTCTCGCAGAACTTAGAGATATCCTGTCTTTGCTCAACAGTGCTACATATTACTGCATCCGCCCGCCGGCACATTGACTCGATAGCCTTCCAATGATTTATTCGTAAATAACGGCTATGACCTGCTACGTATTTTGCGATCCCTCTAAGAAGCCCTTTCGGGTTCCACCTTGATATTGCCAGATATGAATCAATGAAATCGTAAATAATTTTTGTATTGCCTTTATCGTACTCACTCCAAATACTAAGGTCGCCAAGTTCCGTTACAATAACCAGATCATAACTTTCAGCCGGATTTGCTATTTCAAACGCAATATTTCTCTTTTTCGCATAATAGCAGAACCTACGGTTATCACCAGGCTGATCAAACTTGTCACTAATCGGAACATACCCAATTCTTAAATCAGTCAAATCCATGATCATCAGTTTCCCGTGAGTTTTCCATCAAGAATTGAATCCGCAAACTCCCTAATATTTGAAATATTGTCCAATGGTTTTGCCCCATCTCCATAAAATGTTTCAATCTTATTGCTTTTGGAAAATCTTAACAGGGACCAGACAAGTATCCAGATTGCCTTATCAAAAAAAGCAGGAAATAAACCAAACCAATCTCCCAATGAGAGCTTGCGGGCATTACTGAGCACATCCTTAAAAGATAAGGCGCCGAATTTATATTGAACATACCAAAAATAAACCTGCCTCCGAACGTAAGGAGCACGACTGATTTTTATATCCTTTAACACGGCTTTATATTTTGATTTTATAAGCTCAAGCCAGACGTGCATAGAATTTAATAACTCATTGCCTGGTAAACGGCCTTCAAAATCTGATGCAATTCCCAAATAGCTTTGACCTTCATCTTGTATATCATTGCTATAAACAAAATGACCGTATGATTTGGGGGATACCCCAAGAACAAGTAATTTTTCAGGAACATAAACCCAGTCCTTTGCGGTCAGTAATAAGGAATTCAACGCATAGTGATCCGGGTATGGAGGCTGAAAAACCTTCCCGACAATCCGTTTCGTCGCCTTACGGGATATCAGGTGGGGCTGCATGTTTAGCTGGATCCGAACCCGAAAGTTATACATGTCCTTAACAATACCAAGTCTCATCTTTCTGCTTAGGAGCCCTTCACGCCTCATATCCGGACCATATTTAAAAAGACAGTTGTTATAGTAGCTCTTACTGTTACCCATTATGGCACTGGAAGATATGTAGACATACACATTATAGGTTATGCACTCCGGATTGCCGTATTTTTCCAGTATTTGGTCAACCCTTTGAAAATAGCCAGGCAACAAATAATCATCGTCACCCATCATTAAGATGTAATCACCGGAACTGGCATCAAAGGCACGGTTCCAATTATCGGTAACAGAGATCGGCGTATCTACCCTTATCACCTTCAAGCGAGAATCCTTAGCAAATGATGCAACAACTTCCTGCGTTTCGTCCGTATTTGCATTGTCCGATACAACTAATTCCATATCATGAT
Organism: Desulfobacteraceae bacterium; assembly: GCA_013792055.1. Lineage (GTDB taxonomy): Bacteria > Desulfobacterota > Desulfobacteria > Desulfobacterales > ETH-SRB1 > B13-G4. The sequence goes on along the minus strand of VMSQ01000073.1, from coordinate 261 downwards.
ATGGCTGATCCAGAATTGAACTAATGCAATCGGCCAAAAAAGGGCCGCCATTACGAGTTGGAAGAAGAACTGAATATTTCATCCTTATTACCCTTCCTAAATGATATGAATTGTCCTAAATTCAAGCGTACTCTCCATCACAGTCCAAAAACTTAAGCAGCAAGCAAACTTTTTTTAAAAATAATAGTATAAGCGCTGCTGTTTCCCCTCCCTGTTTCCCAAAAACTCATAGGTAAACTTATAATATACCCTAATACAAAC
>VMSQ01000300.1 GCA_013792055.1 Desulfobacteraceae bacterium | reverse complement strand
TGCCACTTTAAGCATAATTTTCTTTTTACCATGCCTTTTTCACAGGAAGCCGACTAATAGCAGAAGTGACAATTTGATTAATTAACTCAACATAAGAAATGCCAAGTTTATTACAAAGAATGGGCAAATCAGAATGCTCAGCACCATCAAGCAATAAAACTTCAAGCGTTCCAAGTACTTTCGCATTTTTGCCGGTACCAGCAATGCCGACTGTAAATTTGCGGCCGGAAAGATATTTTTCTACAAGCACAGGTTGATGATATTGATAAAGAAGTTCTTTACATATTACAAGATACTCGGTCAGCTTTCGTGCATTTCCTATGCGTTCGGTTTTATAACCAAGAACTTGCAAGGCACTTTCAATTGCCGTAATTGTATCGTCACGGTCGAATTCGGCAGTTTCGTCCTCAGTGTATCCTAAAGCCAAATAATCTGAACGCAAATCGTAAGTTAATCCAATATTCATGTTTTAATTTTTTTTCTAATTTCTATTTTCCAATTTCATAAACAAAGAGTTAAACAACTTAGAAGACGGAAATAGTTATAGTTTTCAATAATACCCCCATGTTATGTATTATTTTATGATTTGTTCATGAGAAATGCGGGCTAATGACAACTTACTGTATCAGTGTATCGGAAAATCCGGTCTTCATAGTTTTTGAGTAATAAATCGTGTCCTTCTCTTCTCGTAACGTAATCAGGCATTAATGGTATTTTACCCCCACCACCAGGAGCATCTATAACATAATTCGGAACAGCATATCCACTGGTATATCCTCTCAACCCTTGAATGATTTCCAAACCTTTATCAATAGATGTCCTAAAATGACTTGAGCCTGTGATAAGATCACACTGGTAAAGATAGTAAGGCCTTACTCGCATTTTAAGGAGGTGGTGCATAAGGTTTTTCATTGTTGGCACATCATCATTGATGCCTTTGAGCAGCACAGTTTGAGAACCCAAAGGAATGCCGGCATTAGCAAGCATATTGCAGGCACGATATGCTTCCGGAGTACATTCTTCAGGATGAGTAAAATGCAAGCTCATCCACAATGGATGGTATTTTCGTAAGATTTTTACCAGGTTAGGTGTAATTCTCTGGGGTAACACTGCCGGAACCTTGGTTCCAATACGTATGATTTCAACATGCGGAATTTGTCTTAAACGTATAAGAAGCCATTCCAGTCTGTTATCGCTCAAAGTAAGCGGATCTCCCCCTGAAATAAGGACATCACGAATTGAAGGATTGTTCTTTATGTATTCAATTGCCTTTTCCAAACGAGATCTTGCAGGAAGAATCGATCCACGGCCGACAACTCGAGAACGTGTGCAATAGCGACAATAAGTAGAACAAAAATCAAGAATTAGAAAAAGCACTCGATCAGGATAACGATGAACGAGGCCAGGTACAGGGCTTTGATGTTCTTCTCCCAGCGGGTCATCTTTCTCTTCAGGCGATTTAAAAAGTTCATGTATTGTTGGAACTACTGTTCGACGTAACGGGTGTTCTGGTTCATCTGGTGACAAAAGGCTCATGTAATACGGTGTAATGCTGACCGGTAATCTTGAATTAATTTGTTTAAAAATGCTTTCTTCTTCTGGAGAAACTTTAATAAAACGTTTCAATTGCTCTAAACTGCAAACCCTGTTGCTGATTTGCCAGTGCCAATCATTCCATTTTGTTTTTGAAATTGTTGGGAAAAATTTTTTTCTAAATTTGTAGGTAACTGGGAGTATTTTTGATTTGGTTTTTTTAGAGATAATTGAAGAAATTAAAGTGTTCGATAGATTAATAAAAGAACTAACCGATGGAGGATAAGAATTTTCTATGAGAGGGGAATAACGACTTGGTGGTTCGTCATCTGTATCTTCTGTATCATGGTTTTGCTTAACCTCTAAATTTAATGACGATTGCATTTTTTCTCCTTAATTTTAGGTTTTGTTTTGAAAGTAGCCCCTATAAAAAGTGAAACACAATATTCCTTTTAAAAATGCATATCAATATTTTTTTTGTTGAATTGAAAAAAAAAGCAAAAAACATAATTCCTTAGAATTGTTGAAGATATCAGGTCGTAATAAGAAAAAAACAACAATGAAACTTCTTGCCGCAAGCAAATGCTGCATTATATACAGGTGCGGTAGTTGGAATCCTTTTATAGTATGTCCAGCAAAGCTCATCCAGTTGGAGCGTAATCCGCCACCTTGAGAGGTGTGTGCTTTTCAATATAGGCCTTGATGGCATCCGCATCCAGGATATCCGATTCGGGAACACCGGTGTTGATGTCCCCAGCGTCGAGCAAAAGGACGTGCCCGCCCTCTGCGGCAACCTCCTTGCGGATACGGTCCACCAAGGTTTTCCGGGCGGCCATGCCGTATTCCCCGTAGCGGTTGCTCCAGAAGCGGCCATGGTGATCGTTGGTATGAAGGATGGTGACCCGGTACAGAGTGTCCTGCTGCGGCCCCTGATTGGCAGTCAGCCAGCCGGCACAACCGGAGAGCAGGAGTAATGCCGTAAGCAGACAGGCCATCCATGCGGCGGTTTTTGAAAACAGATGCCTTTGCATATCGTTCTCCCGTGGTTGACGCGTGGTAACAGGTGACCCGGATACGATCAAGGATATCCTCGTGCAGAATAAAACGAGTGTCAAGAAAAACATGGAAACTTAGGATTTGAACAACTGCCCGTCAAGATGCGACACTAAATCTTTTTAACTTTTTATTGCCTGTTGACACGGAAAGACTCATACGGGTTAGGTAATTTGGTCGAAATTCATTTGTAGCGATGTGAGCATCCATGATAAACCTTGCCGCCGCAAAATCAAAACCAAAGGAGACTTGTTGGTCTTTTTATCAATGAAGGTAACTGAGAAACGGGAAAGAGTGTCATACCTCATTTTGATCCTGGGTGCATCAACACTGTTATCGGATGCCTCAAGTGGCTGTGGCTTTGAGCTGGCTGTTTCTGTACCCATATGTGGCGGCTCATCAAGGGAAGGCTTTTGGCCCTTCGTAAGCGCCACGATAGCACTTGGAGTGACAAAAGAGTCGACAAACTTGTCTGCAAATGTGCCTGCAAGCATCATTCCGAGTACCATGAAAGGATTATCTTGCTTTTCTTTGGACATGGTAGCCATTTGGCGGGCCATTAATACGTTGACATTTTCTTTGACGCTTTCCCGAAATGCTGAAAAATCAATATAGTCTTTCAATGTTTCAGAGTCACCTTTTAAAGCTGCCTCGCGAATCTTGCCCAGGGTTCGATAAGGAAGGAAGTATATCCATCCGACTATTACAATCAAAACTATAGAGGTAAGGATAAGTGTGCGTTTGTTCATATGTCCCTCCTCAATAATTACCTAACCCCCAAACCCCGCATTCTCCTCCAAGTGAGAATGAGTAGCCGTGACTCATTTGCCACTACTTGCCAGATGAAGAAGCAGTCATAGGATAGGGTTTATCTTCAGTCTCTTGCTTATCAATCTGTTTTGGCTGAGAGGTAAAAGTCATGTGGGCTTTGTTCGCATCAATGACTTTTGTACGTGCGAGAGGACGACGTACTGACTCCGGCGCTACTCCGGCCTTGAGGGCGTTCATCACGCCAACCGCTTCCCAGTAATTTTCCACCACAAAAAATTTGCCAGGCGCGAATGGCAAT
>VMSQ01000044.1 GCA_013792055.1 Desulfobacteraceae bacterium | reverse complement strand
CTGATGGGTCTCCGATGGCGGTCATTACATCAACAATTTCAAATGTATCACCCATGATAAGCTTTAAGCGATCATAATTCTGGCATATTTGTTCATAGTTATTAATCTTTACTTTGTAAGATAGAAAAGAAGAGCTAACGGCAGGAGCATCTGAAACAGAAATTCCGCCATGTGCCGAGCTGTTTCGACCATCGTTTAGCGCTAGATAAACACTTCCACAAGGATAGTAATCTTTTCTTACAACGATTCTAGTTGATCCTTTTATCTTTGTATCCTTTCTTATATCGTTGATTGTTCCATAGCCGATTATATCTGCGCTGAGACCCCGTTCATAATTGGACTCAATATGCGATATGGTAATGGTATCGCCTGAATTTATATTTAAAGTCTGCTGATTTTTGACGGCTACAGGCAAGGCATTGTTTACGGAGACTATAAGATATTTAAGTTCAGGAGCATCAAGGTTAAGCCCGGGCGTTTCAGGAACAATTCCAAATGATTCCATAAAGGCGTTTATTGCAAGATTATGATGTCGAACTTTCAATTCCAATTGAAGTGATTTACTTGTTTCAATTCCAAAAGCAGGAATTCCACATGTGTATAAAGAATAAAAGGTAGCTGACTTTCGCTGTTCCTTGTGCAGGGTTCTCTTTTCAATTGTTTTGTGATTGCTGAAGCGAAAGCGATGTCGAGGATTCTCAATATTTTTATTTATCTGTTCGCAAACAGATCTCGCCATATCACCAAGTTTAATGACTTTTCCTGTCTTTGGATTAACATATGATTCGCAATCAGCAATGATGGACTGTCCATATTGTTTTGGATTTCTATCAGGCCCTTCCCATTTTTCAGAAAAGAATCCAGACCCATCATGCAGATTAAGCAGGCAATTACTTTCAGCGATCAATTCTTTTAATATTGCAACAATTTTGGTTTCATAGTTGCTTTTGTATTCATCTGCAAACTTTCTATTCATATCTTCATTTATTTTACGACGGTTTAAAACAATAGATTGAAAATTGGCTCTTGGCACAACAATAAGATTTCCTTTTGCCAGACTGATATCAGCATAATGATCTGCAGAGAGGAAGCCGCCTGGCTCATCTCCCTGTATCCCGCCTATAAGAAGCAGTGTGTTGCCAGGTTTTTTACCATAAATCCTGTAAACATTGAGTTCATTGTCTGTATCTTCAAAAAAGACAGAATGTGTTCTTTTTTGTGCATGGGCGGAGTCTGGAGGGATAAAAGCAAGTATAATGAGTAAAGCCGCAGATATAATAATGCAGTATGAATAAAATATGGTATTTTTCATTTTTTGGGAAGACACATTTGCCTCTTTTGAGTCCATTTATATCGGATTGCATGGTTTTTGAAATAAAGAAAACCATTCTTATGATAAGCTTTTGATTAAAAACGGGAAGTCTTTTTCCAGAAGCAAATCTCCTTTGTTTGAAAATACAAATACTGTAACTTTTTTAAACCGATTTGGGTTAGTTAGTTGTGTAGCCTTAAGTTTTATTTCTCTAAAACTGGAAATCAAGAAAACCTGTCCCGCCTTTCCTGAGGGTTTACCTTCAATCAGGTTGTTGTCAGACGGCAATATTAGCCATTCGTTCTGATTGACTTCGTTATCTTTTAATATAACTACTGTATAACCAGCGATTTTTGTATTTAAGTCTGTGTTTTTTATTATATATTGAACTCTCAAGATATTTTTGTCTTTTTCGTAATAAACATTGAAATTATTAACGCTGACAATGGCAGGTTTTTCATATGGCTGTTTTTGGGAGAGCCGAACATCTTGTTTGTCATTAGCAGCATTTAAATCGTTTTTATCAGGAGTGCTTTTCTCTGTATAAGCATTTAATGCTTTTTCAGGTTTACTTTCGTGCTTATTGGCATAATTTGCATTGACTTTAGATTCCGAGATTACAAGACGAGCCATTAAAATATCATTTTCATTTCTTAATATGCTTAATTTTTTCTTAGAAGTGCTCAGAATATCTTGAAGTTTATTATTATCATTTTGAGTATTTTTGTATAGAAAAAACAATATAACGGCAGCGATTATAGCGATAAAAAGCATAGAAGCAGATATAATCACAGCTTCTTTGAATCTGCTAAAAGATATTACCTTTCCATGATCATCAACCAATAGAATGGTCCATTGTCTGGCTTTTTTAAAGGGACAGCTTTCCATGGCCGATGTTTTTACAGCTATTCCGAGATTTCCCGATAAATTTTCCATAAACCTTTCTCACGTAATAACTCAAGCCTTTTTGAAGTGACAGTTCTGTATCCGCTTGATACATAAGTCTGAATAAAGTAAGCTTTAATTTTATTTCGCTCTTTTTTAATAACCAGATTATCTATAGAGACCTGAATGGAGTCGTATTTTTTATTCAAGCGTTTTTTGTACTTGAGCCAGTTTTGCAGGGTCGCCCCTCCTTGTGAGATGAAATTTTCTGCATAACAGTCGCCATATTGTTTAATATCTTTGGCAGACCAGGCTGTTACCCACGTGTTTATCAAATCTTTAATAGTTCCTTTATCATCATACTTATTTTTGAGTTTTCTGAATTCCGCAATTAATATTTCCCCCTGTTTTTTATTGGCTGACATTTGAATGTTTGAAATAGTCAGATATTCTTCACCGACAATTCTTAATTGATTTCCTCTTTCAATGATAAAGAACTTTTTTGTACCCAAGGGCAAGTCCGATTCAGAGGTCTTGACTATCTGGTCAATCAAGACAACATAAATTCCTTTATGCATCGAAACGACGGGTCTTTTAATCTCAATAGAAAAGGCCATATTAGATGGTTGAATTTTTTTTCTTAGATTGTTCCATTCCGTCCACCAGGAGATATCAGGCAAATATTCATGATCATAAAAGTTCAAATACTCATGGTATGTCCCATTTTGAAGCGCCTTATTCCAATTAAAAAGAAATTTAGAGATAGATTCCGCAATCTTTTTATTTGAATCACCTGTAACATAGGAAATTTTATCAACAATTATAATTGGTGTTCTGTTGAAAGTAATATATTTTGACAGGGTATCTATATCAGAGTTATTTAAAGCAACACAGCCATTTGAATCCCTGGCCTTTAAAGGTTTGTTTGTTCCATGCATCCAAATTGAATGCCCATCCCGGCCTGAGATACGATCGAGGATGTTTGGATAATCTGTAGGGAATGCTCTTGTCCCGTATATAGGAGCAAGATCTCTCTTTTTATACTCTTGGGTAAAAAAATAGACCCCCTCCGGTGTTCTCTTGTCTCCGGAAACCGATTTTGCTCCAGGCGTCTCACCGGTCGAACACTTAAACCTATTGATTTCATTATACATTTTTTCGTCGTATTTGTACAGAAATAAGCACTGAGTATCTTTTTCAACCACCATAGCATATTCATTACCTTGCTCAGTGCTGCAGGAAACGAGCATAGCTGGCCTAAGTTTTGCGCTGGCCTCCTGATTATGTGATACAGCAAAGACCGGCTCTGTGAGCTGGAGCATTAATAGCAAAAAACATAAGTTGCAGATAATACGAACCAAAATCCCCTCCATAACAAATTTTTGTTTCTAATATTTTTTCCTTAATCAGATAAATTTACTGTGATAGTATCTCCTTTTTCAGCCTTAAAATAGTCTTTTGCGCTGCCGCAATTTATGGCTATTTCGAGATATCCGCGGCTGCCTATAATAACAAGCGGACTGTTGGAACCACTGTCTTCATAGCTTTTTGATAAATCGGTGATTTTGCTATTACCTATCCTGATTTCAGGTTTTTTCCCAGCATCCGGTCTGCAAAAATTTCTTAGGCAATTGGAATCTATATTTGTAATCAAGTTCCCAAAGTGGTCGATAGAGATAATTGCCCCAACAAGTTCGCCTTTATTTGAAATCCCTGGCTCTGGAATACTCAATTTTACCAACTCGTTTTTATTTATCGGCGTTCCTATATTATTTATTTTGGTGCCGGATGAAATATGGGCGCTGACCGGAGCAAAAATATCTCGACCATGAAAGGTCTGACTTATTGATTTAAGAAAGAATTTTTTATTATCAACTCTAATTATTTCCACAATATTCCCTTCTTCAACAAGCAGTGTTAAGATGCCGTTGTCAGGAGCAATGAAAATGTGGCCTGCCATTTCAATGGCTATTATTGCACGGTTCCCACCGACTCCTGGATCAACAATCACAACGTGCACAGTGCCTTTGGGGAAAAATTTGTAAGAAGATTTTATTGTGAAGGCTGCTTGAATTATATCGTGTGGATCAATATTATGTGTTATATCAATAATAATAGCAAATGGGTTGACAGAAAGAATAACGCCCTTCACTGTGCCAACATATTCATCATTTAGTCCAAAATCGGTAAGTAGGGTAATTATAGACATAATCAAAGAAGGTTAGCTGTTATTTGTTTTCCAATCCAAGATGCATGTATGCTTTTTTTGAGGCCTTTCTGCCGGAAGAGGTTCTTATAATCATTCCAATTTTTAAAAGATATGGTTCGACAACGTCCACAAGTGTATCTGTCTCTTCTAAAAGTGTTGCAGCAATGGCTTCAATTCCAACAGGCCCTCCGTTGTAAAATTCAATTATTGTTTTCATATAACGACGGTCAAGATCGGTAAGCCCTTTATCATCGACCCCCTCCAAATGCAGGGCCGCCTCCACGTTTTTTTTTGTAATTTTACCATCTGACCTGACTTGTACATAATCTCTTACCCTTTTTAGCAGGCGGTTAACAATTCTTGGAGTTCCTCTTGAACGTCTTGAAAGCTCAACAGAGCCTTTATTGTCTATAGGAACGTTAAGCAACGCTGCAGAACGTTTGGTGATTTTTACCAGATCGTTTTCGCTATAAAAATCAAAACTCCTGAAAATGCCGAACCGATCTCTAAGCGGCGCTGACAACAGCCCTACTCTTGTGGTTGAGCCGATTACGGCAAACCGTTTCAGATGATATCTGTGACTTCTGGCATGTATTCCTTTGTCGAAAACAAAATCAACGGCAAAATCCTCCATGGCTGGATAAAGGAATTCCTCTACAACTTTTGGCATTCTATGTATTTCATCTATAAACAGGATATTGCCATCCTCTAAATTAGTTAGAATACCTATCAGGTCTCCGCCTTTTTCAAGTGCAGGCCCGGAAGTAACAGTCAGATTACTTCCCATCTCATTGGCAATAATATGTGCGAGTGTGGTTTTACCAAGGCCGGGCGGTCCATGAAATAGTACATGGTCAATCGGTTCGTTGCGTTCCATAGCCGCTTCAATTGCGATTTTGAGAGTTTCAATTACTTCGGTCTGTCCAACGTAATCGACCATGTATTCAGGGCGCAAAGACTTAATCGCCGGTTCTTCATCAACGGGCAGACTTGTTCCTGTAAGCAAGCTCTGTTTGTCTGAAGAATATTTCAGGATATCATCATTCATAAGGCTTTTGTGCCACGATAGACTTCTTCAAAGAGTTCTTCAAATGTAGAAATAGAGCTGTTGCGTTTTACTGCTTCAGCAATCATACGTTTTGCATCAATGGTCTTGTGGCCAAGCTGAGAAACCAGCACATTCAGCATCTGTTTTGAAATGTCTTCCATAATCTGTATTTCTTCGGGCTCGTACTTGGTAATTAAAGCGAATTTATCCACCTTTCCTTTAAGTGATGCAATAATTTTCTGGGCTGTTCTTGTTCCAATGCCTTTTAATTGTTTAAGTTTAGCCACGTCTTTTGATTCAATGGCGCTTGCTATTTCACGGACGGGGATATTAAGCGCTTTGACCGCCTTAAGTGGGCCTATATCTTCAACAGAAATAAAATGCTGAAAGAATTCTTTTTCAATTTCCAGATTAAAGCCGATTAGAACGGGTTTTGGCTGTCGTTCAGTCTGGTGATAGTAGATATAAAGGGATATTTCTTCTCCTTCCATCTTTGTTTTAAGAGTATCCATAACGATTGCGGGCAGCAGGATTTCATATCCTATCTGATTAGCAAGAATAATTATCCGCTCTTCTTCTTTTTTTAATAGTTTGCCTTCAATATAACTTATCACAGATGCTCTGCCTTACTCCTTAAAATTTGTTCAATGCATTTTTTGTAACGAAACAAGCCTATAAGCGCAAGACTCATAGCATCGGATGCATGATATGGCCTAATAGGAGCTGTTAGGTTAACTAAATGCCTTACAGCTTTTTCGAGCTGCATTTTACTTGCATTTCCGTTTCCAGTCAAAATTTGCTTTGCTTCACGAACTGAAATCTCAATTGAGGGTACATCAGCCCTGCATCCGGCAAGAAGGATAACACCTGTAACCTTTCCCAGTATAATTCCGGATTTTGGATACTTTTCCAAAGAAAAAACATCTTCTACAACCATTAGATCCGGTTTTTCATCCTTTAAGATCAGGATAAGTTTAGAAAAGATTTGATCAAGACGGGTCGGCAAAGAAATATTTTTTGAAGTATTAATACTGCCATATGAAAAGCCATCAACTTTAAACCCAATTCCTCTTACAATGCCAATGCCGGTTGCGGCCAGGCCTGGATCTATACCGATGACCTTTATCATGCTGGATAGTAACAAGTTCACGGTTGTCGGTTTACAGTTTACAGTTTTTTCAATGAACTATGCAACGACTGAAGCATTTTAACTGTTAACAGTGACCGGCTGCCTTATAGTTCCTTCAATTTTTTTGTCGCTATTTTAGCTTCAGTAGCTTCAGAATATTTTTTGACAAGCTCCTGCAATATAAGACGAGCATTTGCTTTGTCTCCAAGATTAAGGAATGCAAATCCCTGCTTTAGAAGAGAAGCCGGCACTTTATTCCCTTTTGGATATTTTTCTATAACTTTCTGATATTCAACTATAGCTTTTTCATACCATTTTTCACTATAGTAAATTTCACCTATCCAGAACTGGGCATTATCTGCATGTGCCGAGTCTGGAAATTTATTTATTAAATCCTTAAAGCCCTTGCGGGCGGTTTCAAAGTCTCCTGCATCAAATGCCTGTTTAGACACCGTGTATAATTCATTTTCTGAAAGCTCTTGACTGGATTGGGGCTTTGTTTTTATTTTCAGATCATTTTCGTCTGATTCAAAATTGAGGTACTGCTCTAAGCGTGTTATGCGATTTTTATTTAAACCGACAGCTTCCTCTATTCTTTCAAGCCGGTTTTCAATCATTTGTTTTAATAAATAATCAGTTTCGTCAATTCTTCCGCTTAAAAGTTGCATTTCAGTTTTTAGCTGATCATGCATTGCACGCAGTTCGGCAGATTGCTTTCTAAGTATCTGTTCCTTTTCATCCAGCAGTTTAATATATTCTTCTAGTCTGGATTTTAGCTCTTTATTATATTTTTCTGAGTTTGTATTACGCTGCTCGAGCCAGGACATCCGATTTTCAAGCGTAACAACGTCACTATGCAGAGCACAGCCACATAAGATATTAAAAAAAAGTAATAGAAATAAAACTGAATATTTCATTGCAGAGATAAAGCCTTTTTCATAAGTTAGTTTAAAAAATATGCCCGCCATAGAAGGCGGGCATATTTAAATTGTTCTTCATCCTCTATTAACTACTCTATTACAAATTGGTCCCGCCTGTTTTTTGACCAGGCATCTTCATTTTGGCGGGGATCAGCAGGTCGTTCTTCACCATAGCTGATCGTTGTTAAACGTGATTCCGCAATGCCGAGATCGATTAGGAAGTTCTTTGCACTTTGGGCACGCCTGTCGCCAAGGGCAAGGTTGTACTCGTTTGTCCCGCGTTCATCACAATGACCCTCAACAATAATTGATTCGCCGGGATTGTTTCTTAGCCATTCAGCTTTTCTTTTTAAAACTTCCTGAGACTCAGGTTTAAGATTAGACATGTCAAAATCAAAGTAGATATTTTCATTCATAAATAAGTTTCTGGCTGCAATTATCTCACGGCTTGCTGCTTCTTTTTGAAGATTCTCTTCATCTATAGCGCGTTGCCTATCGAGTTGCCTTGCAATTTCTTCTTGTCTAGCTTTTTCAGCAGCCAGTTTTGCTGCCTCGTCCTCTTGGGTAGTATCAACCTTAACCACCTTCTTTGCACAAGAGGTGACAAACAGCAATCCTGGAATTACTAATAAAAGGGCTACGCATATCCACAACTTTTTTTTCATTTTTTTCCTCCTTTTGGAATAAATTATTTTTTTAGTTATCAATAACGCCCGGTGACCATTCAGGATCTGTCTGCTCACCGGGCAAAGCAAGCAGACGCCTCTGATCAGTTCCATAGGCAGTCATAACATAGACTCTGGAAGGCCCTTCACGAGTGGAACTAAATGCAATGAGACTTCCATCCGGCGACCATGTAGGGGACTCATTGTTTCCCGAGTTGTGTGTTAATTGTAATGCCGGGAATTCTCCTTCAACGTCTATTGTGTAAATATTGCCCTGGCCATTTCCCATGCCTGAATACGCTATTTTATCACCTCTGGGAGACCAGCTCGGACATGTATTGTATGTTCCCTGAAACGTCAATCTCTTTACCTGTCCGGAATCTAAATCCATTATATAGATTTGTGGAGAACCCGACCTGCTTGAGACAAATGCCATTTTGTTGCCGTCTGGAGAAAATGTTGGAGACACATCAATCCCCCAGTTATTTGTTAAGTTCTTAACAATTTCCCCTTTTCCGGTCAACAGATAAATTTCTTGGTCGCCGGAAAACGAGAGAGTCGCGGCAAGTTGAAATTTGCCTGGAACCCATGCAGGTGAGATATTTATCCCTTTTTTGGCAACTACAGCACCATGCTTATCTTTTAGGTTTTTTATGTAAAGATCTGGTTTTCCCTTTGAGTAGGACGTGTAAGCTATCCATTTTGCATCTGATGACCATGCAGGAGAAAGAGTTATGGATTTATCATAGGTCAATTGTTCAGAATTATGTCCATCAAATTCACATAAGTATATGTTTTTATTTCCGGAAGTTGTTGATACAAAAGCTATTCTACTGTCAAAAATTCCTCTGTTACCAGTAAGCTTATATATAATTTCTCCACAAAAACGATGTATCATTTTACGCTGGTTATTAACGACACCTTTATATCTCTTGCCAACGATCAATGAACCTTTAAATGTGTCATAAAGCCTGAGTTCCATTTCAATTACATTATCTTTTAAAAATAGACTGCCTGTAATAAGAAGTTCAGCGCCTATTCCGGTCCAGTTCTTAAAATTGATATTTGAAACAATTATGTCCGTTTCAGGATCTGCAAGATAGGCATCCCTGTCAATTATCTTGAAGTAACCGGTAAATTCCAATGATCTTGAGAGCAGATTTGATGCTTCTTGTGATAAGAACTTTTCTCCCTCACTACCGGACATAGACTTGAACACAGGGACAGCAATCGGAATTTTTCTTGTAAAAGGGTTGTTAATATCAATATAATCATATTCTGTTTGGCAATGAGCCGAATCAATAAAAAAAGATGCAGTTGCTATCAAACATATAAAAATTATTTTAATAAGACTTTTATTTAACATACAAGATAACTATTCTGGTTGTCTGGTTCACGGTTGGTTGCCTTGATCTCTTCATATTTCTTAACTACTCAGGTTGTTAGGTTTAGGGTTAGTTGGCTTTTAACCTTGAACCGTGGAACCGTGAACCTGAGTAGTTGCCTTTATTCAATCATGCCTTTTTTTAACCCTGAAGGGGTAAATATCAGTCCAACATTATAATAAGATTTTAAATATTCTTTGGGCAGTTTAGGAAGCGGGTCTGATTTCTTAACAGCTTTAAAAGCGGACTCGTCAAAATAACTGTTGCCTGACTTTTTTTCGAACCATATATCCTTTATTTCGCCGTTTTGCATAATTTTAATAATGACTACTGCAACCAGATCAGTATCGCCGCCGGAGAGCTGTTCGGAAAAAGCCCAGTTTTTTTCAATGTGATAAGGAATTTCTGCTTTATATATATCTATTGGTTTCAGAGCCTGGTAGCCCATAATCAAACCACCGCCTGGTATATTACCACCCTGTCCAGCCAGACCGCCTCCCTTTACTCCAACATCTCTTGCTTCACTTGATCCGACTTCACTTTTTAAACGATTGATCGCTTCTATAACCTGAGTGGGTCTTGAATCCTCAACCTGTTTTTCAATATTTTTTATAGCGCTTTTGACAACATCTGATGACTTGAATGTTTTTTTTTTGAGCGATTCTTTTATTTTATTACTTTTTTTTGGTGCAACTGATACAGCTTTCGATCGACTTTCCTCTGCTTTAATACTGGTTTCGGATGGAATTTTGGAAACCTGAGCTTTCTGGGGCTGAGTTGATTGTATTTTGGATTTAAGCTCAATTTGTCCGGATGGCCCAGATGCTGATCCCTGGGCAGGAAGTGTAACCATGCTGACATTAATGACAGAAGGTGAGAACTTTTTATTATACGGGGTGTGGATTGGGAAATAAATCAAGACTGCAAGAAAAATCGCATGGCATGCCAAAGAAACCGCAAAAGTCAAAAATAATGATAGGGAGTCATTCCCTGTATCGCGAAATAAATAAGAAGCAGCAAACATACTTTCTTTCATCAGCAATTCGGTTTAACTTATTTTTGAACGGGTCCAAGGCATTCAGCTTATTTCCCTTTATTGTTATTGGGCGTTATGGGTTCTGTCACCATACCAAGTTTTTCAATGCCGGCTCCTTTTATCTCTGACATAACACGCACCACCGTTCCATATGATATATTTTTATCAGCTTTTAAATAAACCTCTTGCCCAACACGTCCATCAAGGATTTTTATAAGTTTTTCCCGCAAAAAATCAAGCGTCACCTGATAATCGTTTATGTAAATTTGATTATTTTTATCTATAGTTATTATAAGCTGGTCTTGTTCTGCAGGAAGCGGTTCAGAGGTCGCTTCAGGCAGGGAGACATTGACACCTTCTATCATCATTGGAGCAGTGACCATAAAAATGATCAGGAGAACCAGCATGACATCAACAAATGGTGTTACATTTATGTCAGACATGAAACTGTTATTATTTCCACCCAATGCCATTTTTGTATCCTTTACATAAAAATATCGCGTTCTATGATATTCAAGAAGTCAGCAGAAAAACTTTGCAATTCAGTTTCAAGCACCCTTAGCTTTTGCATAAAATAGTTAAATGCTATTACCGCCGGTATTGCAGCAGCCAAACCGGCTGCAGTTGCAATAAGCGCTTCAGAAATTCCAGGAGCAACAACAGCAAGGCTGGCTGAACCGCTAAGCCCGATACTATGAAATGAATTCATTATTCCCCACACTGTCCCGAACAAACCGATAAAAGGAGCTGTATTGCCAGTTGTGGCAAGGAAAGGAACCATCTGAGTCATTCCGGCAATTTCTGTGTTAATTGCCCGGCGCAGAGCCCTTTTTATATTGTCTGTTCCTGTAAACTTAGTCCCCAGAGATGAATGGGGGTCTCCTTCAGAGGCCTGAGATGATTTTATTGGAACGCCGGATTTGGTCAATTTTTTAAGTTCCAGGTATCCTATACGAAAAACTCTGGCTATTGGGCTGCCATGAAGCTGTTTTGCTTTTGCAAAAGCTTCCGACAGATCCCTGCTTTTCCAGAAGAAATCTGTAAAGTACGCTGATTCTTTATATGCCTTTCTGATATAGAAGTATTTAATTAGAATAATAGTCCATGAGACTATGGAAAAAATCAGCAGAAGAGCCATAACTAACTGCACCATAAGGCAGGCGTTGTTTATCATATGAATTAAATTCATTTGAAGCAGCATAAAAACT
>VMSQ01000071.1 GCA_013792055.1 Desulfobacteraceae bacterium | reverse complement strand
AGCTATGATGTAATGACGCCGTCGGCCGCCCGCGGGATCCTTGAGGCCATTTACTGGAAACCTGCAATTACCTGGGTAATAGACCGCATCCATGTGCTCAATCCAATCCGCTTTGACAATATCAGGCGCAATGAACTTGCCGGAAAATTACCAGCGGGTACTATTAAAAAGGCAATGAAAGACGGTTGTTCTCCTGTTGAGGTCTTTATTGAAGATAATCGTCAGCAGCGTGCGGCAATGGTGTTGCGGGATGTTTCTTGCGTTATTGAAGCGCATTTTGAGTTTAATGGTGATGAAGATAACAACGCTGCAAAACACAAAGAGATTTTTGACCGCCGCGCCCGCAATGGGCAGTGCTTTCATCATCCCTATCTTGGCTGTCGTGAATTTCCCGCGCATTTTGAATTGTTAGAGGACGGCATCCCTCAATCCAGCATTGTCGGAGAACAGAATCTGGGCTGGATGCTGCACGATATGGATTTTCAAAACAACATGGAAGCAAAGTTCTTCAGGGCTGAAATGCGCAACGGAATTATTGAAGTCCCTCCATTTGACGGAAAGGGGGTGAAGGCATGATCCTTCAATCGCTTGACAAGTATTACAATAGGCTCAAGGACGATACTGAAGTGACTATTCCATTGCCGGGATTTGGACGTCAGAAAATTTATTTTGCCCTGCTGATTGACCAAGAAGGGAAATTGGTCCAAGACCCCCTCGATCTGAGAGAAAGCCAAAACAAGAAGATGCTGCCTAAAGCAATGATTGTGCCGCAGGAAATGGAAGAAAGGTCGGGCACTAAACTTGCGCCCCATTTTATGTGGGACAATACAATGTATGTGCTTGGAAATGATAATAAAGAGAAACCAAGACGTGCTCTTCATGCTTTTGAGGAATTTAAAAAATTTCATTACAAGCTGGGAGACAATCTTGATGATGATGGAATGATTGCTTTGTTGCGTTTTCTAGGTTCGTGGAAACCGGAAAATGCACCTCATTTGCCGTATTGGGATGAAATGGCTGGGATGAATCTTGTGTTCAAACTCGATGGAGATTTACAAAGATACATACATGAGCGACCGAAAATTCAAGACGTCTGGCTAAAATATTATCGAGAAATAAGTTCAAATAAAATCGCAACATGTCTCGTATCTGGGAAACCTTCTCCAATCGCTCGGATACATCCGGCTATTAAGAATGTTAAAGATGCACAGCCAAAAGGCGCGGCCATAGTCTCATTCAACAAGGATTCTTTCGTTTCTTACGGCAAAGAACAGAGTTTCAATGCACCGGTCAGCGAAGGCATTACCTTTAACTATACAACAGCTCTTAATCATCTCCTTCGCTCCGACAGTCGCCAGAAGATCCAGATAGGGGATGCATCGACGGTTTTCTGGACGGAGCGCGAATCACCAGTTGAAGGTTTTATGGGGCTGATTCTGAACCCTCAGGACGACAGCGGTGATATTAAAGAAGTTCGTGATTATTTAAGCGCTGTTCGCGATGGCAAGAAACTGCCGGAAGAAGTTGGCGACACAGGTATGAAATTTTACATCCTGGGTCTTTCCCCTAATGCCTCACGGCTTTCTGTTCGTTTCTGGCATGTCAGCACAGTGAAAGATATCAGCGCTAAGATCGGCCAGCACTTCAGGGATCTGTCTATAATCAAAAACTACGACAGAGACCCGGAATTTCCTGGCATATGGCAGCTTTTAAGGGAAACTGCGGTGTTGCGAAAAACAGAGAATATCTCTCCTGTTCTGTCCGGCTCAATTATGCGTTCGGTTCTAACAGGCGTAGCATATCCTCAGAGTTTGATGACGGCAATAATAGGCCGCATACGCGCGGACCAGGAAATAAACTACCTGCGTGTAGCGATGATAAAGGCATGCCTTGTCAGAAAATATCGTATTAACCAAATTTCAAAGGAGGTCACAATGGCATTGGATAAAGAATCAACCAACGTTGCGTACAGGTTGGGACGGCTTTTTGCCGTTCTGGAAAAAGCCCAGAGGGATGCAATCCCGGGAGCCAATACGACCATCAAGGATCGTTATTATGGTTCAGCATCTGCGACTCCCAGCATTGTGTTTCCTCAATTGCTCAGGCTTTCACAACATCATATCCAGAAAGCGGATTATGGGTATGTGGCAGACAAAATGATTGAAGAAATCATGCAGGATATTCAGGAGTTTCCTGCTCATTTGAGTTTAGATGACCAGGGTTTGTTTGCGATCGGATATTATCACCAGCGAAAAGATTTTTACACTAAATCAGACAAGAAGGAGGATAACAATGAGTAATACTATACAAAACCGCTACGAGTTTGTTTATCTTTTTGATGTGGAAAACGGCAATCCCAACGGCGATCCGGACGCTGGAAATATGCCCCGAATTGACCCGGAAACAAGTTACGGCCTTGTTACCGATGTCTGTCTGAAACGGAAAATCCGCAATTTTGTGGAGATTGTCAAGGGCAATCAATCTCCTTATAAAATCTATATCAGAGAGAAAGCTGTCCTCAGCTCAGTCCGGAAACCTGCCTATGAAGAGGTGAAGAAAGAAGCTGGAAACAACGAAGCAAAAACCATTGAATTAGCCCGAGAATGGATGTGCAGGAACTTCTTTGATGTTCGAACCTTTGGTGCCGTGATGTCAACTAAGGAAAATAATTGTGGCCAGGTTCGAGGCCCTGTTCAATTGAACTTTGCCCGCAGTATAGACTCCATTGTTCCAATGGAAGTTACCATAACACGCATGGCAGTAGAAACGGAAAAGGAAGCAAAACAACAAAGTGGTGACAATCGGACAATGGGACGGAAACATATCGTTCCTTATGCCCTTTATCGTGCGGAAGGCTATATCTCAGCGCATTTAGCCGCCCAGACCGGATTTTCAGAAGAAAACCTGGAATTGTTATGGGAGTCACTCATTAACATGTTTGATCATGATCACTCTGCAGCACGAGGAAAAATGAATGCACGCAAATTGATTGTCTTTAAACACAGCTCAATGCTTGGCAATGCACCCGCTCACAAGTTGTTCGATCTTGTAACAGTTAAACGAGCAACAGATATCACCAAACCTGCGCGTGCATTCTCTGATTACGATCTTAAAATCGATAAGAGCAATGTGCCACAAGGTGTAACTCTTGAAGAAAAGATATAAAAAGAGAACCAGATGGTGCAGGCGGCTTGTAGCGGTAAACAAAATTACGCCTATGGCGACTGAAGACTGTAAGGCCTCCGGAACTTGTTCAGGTCGCCTGTATGGCCAGGAAATATTTATTCTTGATTGACAGGAGGTGTGATGGAAACAATGCCGAAGGCTGAACAGGAAAGCCATAAGCGGTTGAAGGAAAAAAAGTAGCAACGTGGAGCAATAACAATGACTCGAAAAGCAGCAAGAAAAAACGAAGACATAAATTCCGATCTCGGCGAAATCGTATTGTATCAGTCTGAGGACGGGCAGGCCGCACTGGATGTTCATCTTCAGGATGAAACCGTATGGTTGACTCAGGCGCAGATGGAGAAGCTTTTTCAACGGGACCAATCGGTTATTTCCAGGCATGTGAACAATATTTTCAAAGAAGGTGAACTGCAACGGCGAGGCAATATGCAAAAAATGCATATTGCAAATTCAGATAAGCCGGTTGCGTTTTATAATCTTGACATCATCATTTCTGTCGGCTACCGGGTAAAATCTCAACGCGGCACTCAGTTTCGCATCTGGGCTACCACCATTCTAAAAGACCATCTGGTGCGTGGTTATTCGCTTAATCAGCGCAGACTGGCCGAGAAAGGGGTTGAAGATGTGCGGCAGATTTTGAGTCTGCTTGCAGGCACTCTGGAAAGTCATAACCTTGTCAGCGACGAAGGACTGGCGGTACTGGAAGTTGTCAATCGCTATGCAAGAACATGGCAGCTTCTTCTGCAATATGACGAAAACAATCTGCCGGCTCTGGAGACAAAACACGTTGCCAAGTCCGGCCTGGAGTTTGATAAGGCCAGTCAGGCCATTACCGCCTTGAAAAAAGAGTTAATGGTCAGGAAAGAGGCGAGTGAAATTTTTGGCCAGGAACGTGGGAATGCTCTTGCCGGAATTATCGGAGCAGTGCAGCAAACATTCGGCGGTAAGGATCTTTATCCAAGTGTTGAGGAAAAGGCGGCCCATCTCCTCTATTTCGTGATCAAGGATCATCCTTTCACGGATGGCAACAAAAGGATCGGCTCTTTTCTCTTCCTGTTGTTTCTCAAGAAGAATGACTTGTTGGATCAAAAAAGCTTCAGCAACAAGGCGCTCGTGGCGCTTGCCCTTCTGACGGCCACCAGTGAACCGGGGCAGAAGGAATTGATGATTCGGCTTATTGTGAACCTTATTTCGGAGGAAGGCTGATACTGAAAAGTTTCAGGATTTTTTTCATATGTACTCAGAAGACGACCTCATCCCCCTATCCGCCTTGCAGCACATACTTTTCTGCGAGCGGCAGTGCGCTTTAATCCATATTGAGCAAATATGGAGTGAGAACCTGTTCACTGCTGAAGGCAGAATTATGCACGAGCGAGTTCATACGGCGGACCGGGAATCGAGAGGTGATATTCGGATTGAGTTCGGCATGTCGATTCGATCATTGCGGCTTGGGCTGATCGGCAAGGCCGATGTCGTCGAGTTTCATCGGAAGCCGGATTCGTTGAAAGCAGGATCGGCAGTGTGGGTACCCTTTCCCGTGGAATACAAACGGGGCAAGCCGAAGAAGGATAATTGCGACAAAGTGCAGCTTTGCGCTCAGGCTCTGTGCCTGGAAGAAATGCTGGATGTTGAGGTTCCGTGTGGTGCACTTTTTTATGGGAAGAAGCGCCGGCGGACAGATGCTGTTTTTGATGAAGCATTGAGACAGCAGACCGAAGACACGGCAATGCGTCTTCACGAACTGATTGCATCCGGTCGGACCCCAAAGCCTGTTTATACGCCAAAGTGTGACAGTTGTTCACTGGTGAAGATATGTCTGCCGAAAACTATTGAAAGAAAGCGTTCCGTAAAACGTTACTTATCAGGAGCGATTCGAGAGTCATGAAAAAACATCTTAATACCCTTTTCGTAACTACGCAGGGGGCTTATCTCGCAAAAGAAGGTGAATCGGTTGTCGTAAGGGTGGAAAAAGAAACCCGCCTGCGCATCCCTGTCCATACGTTAGGAGGAATTGTCTGTTTCGGCAACGTTGGTTGCAGCCCGTTTTTGATGGGCTTTTGCGCCGAGCGTGATGTGGGTATCAGCTTTTTGTCTGAGCATGGACGCTTTCTTGCAAGGGTTCAGGGCCCTGTTTCCGGAAATGTTCTGCTGCGGCGGGAGCAATACCGCAGGGCAGATGATATGACTATTTCTGCTGAAATGGCACGGGCCGTGCTTACAGGCAAACTTGCCAACTGTCGCACAGTATTGCAGCGGGCGCTTAGAGATCACTTCGATAAGATAGATGCCGACAAGGTTAAACATGCATCCCTGCACATCAACAGCTCTTTAAGAGAACTGGAGTCAGATTTATCTTTAAACACTTTAAGGGGTATTGAAGGCGATGCAGCACGTGTCTATTTTAAAGTGTTTGATCACCTGATTACCTCTCAAAAACAAGACTTCTTTTTTCAAGATCGAAATCGGCGGCCTCCATTGGATAATGTGAATTGCCTGCTGTCGTTTTTGTACACTCTTGTAATGCACGATATCCGTTCTGCCCTTGAAACTGTGGGATTGGATCCGGCAGTCGGTTTTTTGCATAGAGACCGTCCTGGCAGACCAGGTCTTGCGCTCGACCTGATGGAGGAATTTCGTCCTTTTATTGCAGACCGCTTGACACTTTCATTGATAAACCTTTCACAGGTGCAGAAAAAAGGATTTAAAAAGTCAGAATCAGGGGCCGTATTGATGGATGACGAAACAAGAAAAATCGTTTTGGTGGCCTATCAGAAACGAAAACAGGATGAGATAATGCATCCGTTTATTGAAGAAAAGGTCACAATCGGCTTGTTGTTTCATATGCAGGCTTTATTGCTGGCTCGTTACTTACGCGGTGATCTGGATGGTTATCCGCCTTTTATCTGGAAATAAAGAGGAGACAAGATGTTTGTCCTGGTCAGCTATGATGTTGCTACAAGCAAGGACGGAGGGCAGCGCCGTTTGCGCAGGGTGGCAAAGGCGTGTCTGGATTATGGGCAGCGGGTTCAGTATTCCGTTTTTGAGTGTATAGTCGATCCTGCCCAGTGGACGTTCCTTCGCCAGAGGTTGGTTGATGAGATTGACCTGAAGGAAGACAGCCTCAGGTTTTATTACCTGGGTTCAAACTGGAGGCATCGTGTAGAACATGTAGGAGCCAAAAAAACAGTCGACCAGGAGGGGCCATTGATTGTTTGAATTCGTTTGCGAACCTGAAGCTCACAAATGGCTGTATCCGCTATTGCTCCAGCAGGGGCTTCATATAGGCGGCATATATTGCCAATGAGGTTCGCATTGCGTGTGATATGTTGAAAACAAGGAGTTTGCCAAAAATGTTTTTTGACAATCGAAGATATTATAAGTCGAAAAAAGCGGTTTCGCAAAAAACAGGAAATAACCCTTTTAAATTAAGTTAGTTAGAAAGAAACAGTCGCTCCCCATGCGGGAGCGTGGATTGAAACCGGTAAAAGAGCTTGTTAGACGATTTCTTAATGAGTCGCTCCCCATGCGGGAGCGTGGATTGAAACTCATTGCGTTACATCTCCTTAAAACCTTCCCACGTCGCTCCCCATGCGGGAGCGTGGATTGAAACTCCTAATAGTGATAGGGTTAATTGCAACCTTGCAGGTCGCTCCCCATGCGGGAGCGTGGATTGAAACTTTAAACTTCTGCTGAAGTTCCATCATCATCTTTGTCGCTCCCCATGCGGGAGCGTGGATTGAAACTGAATAACTCAAACCATATTCAACTACAATTCTAGTCGCTCCCCATGCGGGAGCGTGGATTGAAACTTCTTGACGGCACAAAAAGAAGAGGGAGAATTCAAGTCGCTCCCCATGCGGGAGCGTGGATTGAAACAAGTTGGGTTAAAGTATATCCAACCAAATCCTCCGTCGCTCCCCATGCGGGAGCGTGGATTGAAACCTTTGACTAATTCTGGAACTGGCGTAATCTGTAAGTCGCTCCCCATGCGGGAGCGTGGATTGAAACTGAATTAGTTGGAGACATTGTTGAGAACTGGTTTGTCGCTCCCCATGCGGGAGCGTGGATTGAAACTATCGGTACTAAGAAATGATGCCAGCCCTGAGACTGTCGCTCCCCATGCGGGAGCGTGGATTGAAACATGAAACTCCGTTAAACCTTAACCTGTAAGGTCGTCGCTCCCCATGCGGGAGCGTGGATTGAAACCCGATATAGTAAAGCTGTCAGGTCGCTATTATCAAGGTCGCTCCCCATGCGGGAGCGTGGATTGAAACAAATTTACCGGAATT
>VMSQ01000192.1 GCA_013792055.1 Desulfobacteraceae bacterium | reverse complement strand
CTTAAACCTAAGTTGAGCGATTTTTTGCGAAGAAATGTGCCAAGATCTTGATGCAGCAAGGTTTGCGAAAAGCGTAGGCATACCAATGGATATGTCGAGACTTTTCGCAAGTCCTTGATGCGCAAGAGATTGGTGCAGATCGAGTAAAAAATCGCTCAATTTAGGTATAATAAGTTCTGTTTATGAAAGATATACGCATTGCAGCGGTAATCTCAAATTCACCTGTCAACAAAACCAGGCAAAACCTTTATCAAATGGTCAGGTGGATAGAGGAAGCTAAAAAAAAGGGTGCATCCCTGATCTGTTTTCCTGAGATGAATATTACTGGTTATAGTAACAAGGAAGAAATAATTTATGCGGCAGAACCAGTACCAGGACCGGCAACAAAAGAGCTATTAAAACTGGCTGAATCCGAAAATATTGTGATTCTGGCCGGAATGGCTGAAAAGGATATCAAGGACAGGATATTTGCAAGCCATCTGGTCATAAAACCTTATGAAGCCATAGGTGTTTACCGGAAACTTCATATTTCTCCGCCTGAACAAACCGTTTTCACACCAGGAAACAAAATTCCTCTGTTTGAGTCGCATGGAGTTAAATTTGGCATACAGCTTTGCTATGACGCCCACTTTCCGGAACTTTCCACCTATATGGCAATAAACGGCGCTGATATTATTTTCATTCCGCATGCATCTCCGCGAGGGACACCTGATGAAAAATTCAGATCCTGGATGCGGCATCTTCCTGCCAGAGCATATGATAATGGTCTTTTCGTTATTGCCTGCAACCAGAGCGGTGACAATGAAAAAGGACTTGGCTTTCCGGGTATCGCCATGATAATCGGACCGTCAGGTAAGATTCTTGCAAAAGACTTAAGCGGAAAAGAAGGAATACTGGTTTATGATCTTAAGGTAGATGAGATTAACAGGGTAAGAAATCACAGAATGAGATTTTTCCTCCCCAACAGAAGGCCTGAACTGTATTCGTAACTACTCAGGTTGTCTGGTTCACGGTTCACGGTTCACGGTTGGTTGCCTTGATCTCTTCATAAGCCCGTAGTCCTTCGCAAATTCCGGCTTCTTTGTCAGACGGTACACTTTTCGAGCCAATTCACGTGCCAGTTGCCATGCCTCAATATCTTCAAACCGTTCAATCTTCATCGCTCTCTAACCTTGAACCGTGAACCCTTGAACCGTGAACCTGAGTAGTTACATATTTACCATCTTTCTTCTTAACCTTTAAACCAAACATTCTAATGGTTGCAACAATGGGGCGTCCAAAAAGAAAGTCCAGATTCTCAGGATCCATTTTTCCTTTTTTAACAACAAGTTCGCGTATGGAATCATCATAAATAAGAATATCATATATCCCCTCTATTGCCTCATTCTTTTTTTCTCCATCCAGTTCCTTCACAAAGTGCTTGATTTTATCATAAGAGCAACGTGATTGATGATCTTCAATCAGGTCCCACAGACCTTCAATTATAGATACAAGATCTTTTCGAGCAAGTCGATTTTTAAAATAAATCTGTTCTATCTCCCGTGTGTCCCAGCATTTAAGGACCCTGCATTCAACAGGTCTTTTATCATAAATCTTACACGAATTGTCGTTTCCATCAAAAAAAATACATTCCCATGAATCACTCTGCCCTTTTATCTTTATTAAGTCTGAAGTTACCGGGATAAGACATTCTTTAATATTATCATATGCCAGCTCGCCCTCTCTTATGGTATAAAGATCTTTTATTAGAATAATTCCTTTCTCTATAAGCATTTTATCTTCAATGTGAAAACAAGGCCCACCTTTCTTGCAGCAGGTTCCACAGCGCTTGCATTCCAGAGGTTCAATGTCCTTTTTAAAGTTAGACAAAGCATTATGGCTTTGATGTTTTTTGTTTTTTAATTTATCCATGAATTAACTCTATAGACTTTCAGATAAAAGGCCATTTGTGAAAGCAAATGGCCTTTTATCTTTATGCTATAATTTTAAAACAATCTATTTGTCGTCTTCTTTTTTGTCCTCATCGCAAATGGATTTGGGATCTGCCTTCAGCCTATAGGATTCATAGCGTTCATTGAATTCGTTTTCCAGCCGTGTGTGCAGTTTTTTAGCCTCGTCAGGGAAGGATTGCTGCAGCGAAGCATAGCGTACCTCTCCAGCCAGAAATTCCTTAAAACTTCCATCGGGCTGCCTTGAATCAAGGATAAAAGGATTCTCTCCCGCAGCCTTAAGCAGAGGATTATAGCGATAAAGCGGCCAGTAGCCGGATTGAACAGCAAGTTTCTCTTCTTCCTGACTTTTTCCCATACCCTTTTTGATGCCATGGTTAATACAAGGAGAATAAGCCAGTATCAGAGACGGTCCGTTATAACTTTCCGCCTCTGTAAAAGCTTTGATAAGCTGCTGTTTGTTTGCACCCATAGCTACGCTGGCAACATAGACATATCCATAAGTCATAAGCATTGCTCCCAGATCCTTTTTAGCTGTTTTCTTGCCTGAAGCTGCAAATTTTGCAACAGACCCGGTTGGGGTAGCCTTTGAGGATTGACCGCCTGTATTTGAATATACTTCAGTGTCATAAACCATTACATTAATATCCTCGCCTGTTGCAAGGACATGATCAATACCGCCGTAGGCGATGTCATAGGCAGCACCATCCCCCAAAAAGATCCAGTATGACTTCTTTGTAAACAGCTTGGCCATGTCTAATATTTCACTTAATAAAGGATTATCTTTATATTCCGGCAAGAGCGCCTTAAGCTGGTCACCGTACTCTCTGGATCCAACAGGATCCTGCATATTATCCAGCCAGCCCTGCATAGCATCTTTTAATTTTTTGGGGATTTTTGTCTGAAGCGCCGCTTGCACCAAATCGACCAATTTTCTTCGCTGTTGTAGTGCGCCAAGAAACATACCGTATGTAAATTCTGCGGGATCCTCAAACAAAGAATTGCCCCACGTAGGACCAAAGCCATCCTTATTTACACAGTAAGGTATAGCAGGCGCTGAACCGCCCCATATCGAGGTACATCCTGTGGCATTTCCTATAATCATCCTTTCGCCAAATAGCTGGGTAATAAGTTTGGCGTAGGGAGTTTCACCGCATCCTGCACAGGCACCTGAGAACTCAAGCAAAGGCTGACAGAATTGACTTCCCTTAATTGAATCTCTCTTAATCAGATTGTCCCGTACAGGCACTTTAACTGCAAATTTATGGTTTGGAACCTGAACTTCTGTCTGAGTATCAATTGGCTTCATGACAAGAGCCTTTTTCTTGGCCGGGCAGATATCCGCACAGTTGCCACAACCCATACAATCCAGAGTATTTGCCTGTATACGAAAATTATAACCTTTAAGTTCTTTACCCACGGTTTTTATGGTTTCAAAACCCTTAGGTGCCTTTGCCAGTTCGTTATCTGTAAGGAGTACAGGACGTATGGCTGCATGTGGACAAACCATAGAACACTGGTTGCACTGTACACAATTATCCTTTATCCATTCCGGCACATTAATTGCCACGCCACGTTTTTCATATTGTGTTGTTGCCACAGGAAAAATTCCATCAGGCGAAAATGCACTTACCGGCAGTTTATCGCCCTGCTGTGCCACCATAGGACGTAATATATTTTTGACAAAGTCAGGTTCGTCTTTAGAAAGTACTTTGGTGTCAACAGCATCTGCCCAGGCTTTAGGATATTTGATTTCAATCAAATTATCGAGTGTCTTATCCACTGCTTCAAAATTCATGTTGACAATCTTATCACCCTTTTTGCTAAACATCTTTTTTATCTGATCTTTAAGATATAAAATAGCATCGTCAACCGGAATTACATTGGCAAGCTTGAAAAATGCAGTCTGCATGATCATGTTAATCCTGCCCCCAAGACCCACTGCAGAAGCAATTTTTTCAGCATCAATATTGTAGAATTTGAGTTTCTTCCTTGCAATAAAGCGACGCATACCGGCTGGAAGATTTTTCTCCATATCTTTTACCGACCAGTTCGAGTTGAGCACAAAAGTTCCACCGTCTTTGATGCCCTCAAGGACATCGTAGATTTCCACATATTTTGATTTGTGACATGCTATATAATCTGCTGAATCTATCAGGTATGTGGACTTAATTGGCGTTTTGCCGAAACGAAGGTGAGAAATTGTAATGCCGCCGGATTTTTTGGAATCATAGGCAAAATAAGCCTGAGCAAACATATCCGTGTTATCACCAATAATTTTGATTGCGCTCTTGTTTGCGCCTACGGTTCCGTCAGCTCCCAACCCCCAGAATTTGCATTGCACAGTTCCTTCCGGAGCCACATCAAATCCCTCTTCTACTTCCAGGGAAGTGTTTGTTACATCATCAACAATACCAACTGTAAAGTGATTCTTAGGACCGGCTGAATTCATGTTATCAAACACAGCCTTGACCATACTGGGGTTAAACTCTTTGGATCCAAGCCCATACCGGCCGCTAATGATAACAGGCATCTCGCCGCGCTCCATAAAGGCCGTACAGACATCTAAATAAAGAGGATCCCCAATCGCACCTGACTCTTTTGTTCGATCAAGAACAGTAATGCGATCAGCGGTTGCAGGTATGGCTGCGAAAAAATGTTCTTTTGAAAAAGGACGGTATAAACGTACTTTAACCAGCCCTACTCTCTCCCCCCTGGCCACCAGATAATCAACTACCTCCTCTATGGTTTCACAGGATGAACCCATAGAGATTATTATCCTTTCAGCATTTGGATCACCAACATAATCAAAAAGTTTGTACTTGCGACCGGTTAAGTCGCCAACCTTTTTCATGTATTTATCAACTATAGCCGGGACTCTTAAATAATAAGCGTTGGCTGCCTCCTTGTTCTGAAAGTATATATCCGGATTCTGTGCGGTGCCTCTTAGTTCAGGCCTTTCCGGGTTAGCACCTCTGGCGCGGAATGCCTTTACAGCATCCCAGTTTACCAGTTTTGCCATATCATCATAATCGATCATTTCGATCTTCTGTATTTCATGGGAAGTACGAAAACCGTCAAAAAAATGTATAAAAGGAAGGCTTGCCTCGATGGCCGAAAGATGTGTAACTAACGCAAGATCCATTACTTCCTGCACCGAAGCAGAAGCAAGTTGAGAAAAACCTGTCTGACGTACAGCCATAACATCCTGATGGTCCCCAAAAATTGAAAGAGCATGCCCTGCAATTGCACGTGCAGTAACTTGAAAAACAGCAGGCAGAAGCTCTCCTGCCATCTTGTACATATTGGGAATCATCAAAAGAAGTCCCTGTGAGGCTGTAAAAGTTGAGGTATAGGCTCCTGAGGCTAAAGAGCCGTGCACAGTTCCTGCTGCTCCGGCTTCTGATTGAAGTTGACGGATCATTAAATTTTGTCCAAATATGTTTTTTAGGCCTTTGGCTGACCATTCGTCCGCAATTTCTCCTATGGGGGAAGAAGGAGTAATGGGATAAATAGCAGCGGCATCGCTCATTGCGTATGCCACATGTGCCGCGGCTGTATTTCCATCGACTGTTTTCATTTGCTTCGCCATAAAACCACTCCTTTGTTAAACGTAAAAATGATGAGAACCAAAAAAATTCTGGCAGCTTACGCGCAGCCAGTTAATGCTGTATAAAACTGAGTTTGTAAATTTCTGATAATTATAAATTATTTCAAGTTGTATGTAAAGAAAAAAGTTGCCTTGAAAAAATGAATGTCATTTAAATAATAAATTGCCCATAAAAATCATTGCCCTTATCATCTATTATTATGAATGCAGGAAAATCCTTGACAGTAATCAAAAAGACAGCCTCCATGCCAAGCTCAGGATGCTGAATGGTTTCAATGTGTTTAATACACTCTTTGCCCAGCCTGGCTGCAGTTCCGCCTATACAGCCGAGGTAAAATCCCCCGTGTTTTTTACATGATTCTGTCACGATTCCGGAACGGTTTCCTTTTGCCAGCATAACTAAAGACCCACCATGCTCCTGAAAAAGCGGCACATATGGATCCATACGTCCTGATGTAGTAGGCCCGAAGGAACCTGAAGGACAGCCTTCCGGGGTCTTTGCCGGGCCCGCATAATAAATAATATGTTTCTTGAAATATTCAGGAAAGCCCTGACCTCTTTCAATTCGCTCCTTTATTTTTGCATGGGCTATGTCCCTTGCAACAACAAGTTTACCGGTAAGCAAGAGGCGTGTTGAAACAGGATATCTGTTTAAAATGCTAAGTATCTCATCCATTGGTTTATTCAAATCAATATTAACCGCATTAGTATCTTTCCGACCAGGTTTCGGCAGATATCTTTCCGGATCAGTCTCAAGCTTTTCTAAAAAAATTCCACCTTTTGTAATTTTCGCCTTAATGTTTCTGTCAGCACTGCAGCTAACGCCGAGACCAATCGGGCAGGATGCTCCGTGACGCGGAAGGCGTATCACCCTTATGTCATGGCAGAAATATTTGCCTCCGAATTGCGCTCCTGTACCGAGGCTGCGAGATATCCCAAGCAACTCAGCCTCAAGTTCCTGATCTCTGAATGCCTGTCCGAGCTCGTTTCCTGCGCAAGGAAGAGTGTCAAGATGTCCTGCCGAAGCCAGCTTTACTGTCTTTAAATTAGCTTCGGCAGAAGTTCCTCCCACCACAAAAACAAGATGATAGGGAGGGCATGCGGAAGTTCCAAGGGACTTCA
Source organism: Desulfobacteraceae bacterium (assembly GCA_013792055.1). Taxonomy (GTDB): domain Bacteria; phylum Desulfobacterota; class Desulfobacteria; order Desulfobacterales; family ETH-SRB1; genus B13-G4. The sequence continues at coordinate 9,386 of VMSQ01000192.1, read as the reverse complement.
TCTTACTTTTCATGAAGCTTATAAGTCTATCTGGTTCCAAAATGGCTTTTGTTTCCTGGTAAAGATAAGTCTTATTGGCAGATCCTCCCCCTTTTGCAATAAAAAGAAAATTATATTCATCTCCCTCTGTTGCATAAAGATCAATTTGTGCAGGAAGATTGCAACCTGTATTTTTTTCGTCATACATGGTTAAGGGAGCTAATTGTGAATAACGAAGATTGTTTTTTGTATAAGCATTAAAAACACCCCTTGAGAGGGCCTCTTCATCTGAAGAAGTTGTCCAGATCTGCTGCCCCTTTTTACATGTTATAATAGCTGTTCCTGTATCCTGGCACATAGGGAATATCCCTTCTGCAGAAATAACCGCATTTTTCAGCATCTCAAGTGCAACATATTTGTCATTATCGGAACTCTCAGGGTCATCGACAATATTTGCCAGCAGTTTAAGGTGGGACGGTCTCAATAGAAAAGAAATATCTCTAAACGCCTGCTCGGCAAGAAGCGTAAGTCCTTCCGAGTCAATTTTTACCATATCCGAGCCTTCAAAGGATTTTGTGACAACATACTCCTGAGTTAACAGGCGATATTGTGTATAATCATCTCCAAGAGGAAACATGTCCTGATATGCAAATTCTTTCATGCTGGTTACTCGTTGTTTGTTACTTGTTACTGGTTACTGTCTAATCTTCTAACCTTCTAATTCTTCTGCTGGTTACTCTCAGCTCTTTTCTCTTTTCTCTATGCTCTATGCTCTATGCTCTATGCTCTATGCTCTATGCTCTATGCTTTCACCTTTGAGCTTTGAGCTTTGAGCTTTCACCTTTGAGCTTTGAGCTTCTACTCCAACGATGCTTCAATCTCATCAAGAAACCGGCTTTTAAGGTTGAACTGTCCTTTTCGATAGCTGGCATGACTTAAAAACAAATAGACTTCAGCCCTTGTCATCGCCACGTACATAAGGCGGCGTTCCTCATTCAAGCCCATATCAAAATCCATTGATCTCCAGTGCGGGAAAAGATTTTCTTCACAACCGACAACAAACACCACCATAAACTCCAGCCCCTTGGCTGAATGCACTGTTGAAAGATTTACTCCAGCACCACGTTCTTCATCTTCCTTATCCTCCTTGACAAGAGTTGATTCTTCAAGATACTCAACAATTGTGTCTTTCTGAGAGGCCAGATATACAAGCTGTTCAATGTTTTCCTCACGCGAAGTAAAATCCATGGAATTAGCTTTAGAATACTGTTTAATATAATCCATATATTTGACAGAAGACAGAACTTCAAGAATTGCTTCATCAGGTTTCATGACTTTTATCCTGTCAAGAAGTTCTATAACCTGCCCGAGGGATGTTTGCGTTTTCGGAGCCAGGGCTTTTTCAATAAGAGCTTTGCGGGCTGCGTCTTGAAGGCTCATATTTTCTGTCCTGAGACAAGCGATTTTTTCGACGGTTCCGGGACCAATCCCGCGTTTAGGAATATTGACAATACGCTCAAACGCCACATCGTCCTTCTCAAATACTGCAGCCGTTATATAAAAGTTAATATCAAGCACTTCTTTTCTTTCAAAAAATCCCTTTCCCCCCAGCAGCCGATACGGAATCGCAAAGGATCTTAGAGACTGCTCAAATGAAAGAGAGCAAAACTTTGTCCGATAAAGGACAGCCATTTTGTCATAGGGAATACCTTTTTTATTAAAATACTTGATTTTTCTCGTAACCCAATCGGCCTCCTGTTTTTCATTATAAAATTCATGAATTTTGACAGTCCCACCATGCTTATCGGAAAAGCATGTCTTTTCCATTTTATACTCGTTGTGTTCAATTAAATCATTTGCTATTTTAACGATCTCTTCGCTTGAACGATAATTTTGTTCCAGCCTGAATATCCTTGCTTCTTTGTATTTCTCCTTAAAAGACAAAAAATGATTTACGTTGCTGCCCCTGAAAGAATAAATGGCCTGCCAATCATCGCCTACACAGAAAAGATTCCCGTTTCTAATCAGAAGTGCAGTAAGATTTTCCTGGAGATCATTTGTATCCTGGTATTCATCCACAAGAATAAACTGAAAATGCTCCTGATAATGTTTTCTTATATCTTCGTGATCCCTTAGCAGATCACGTGTCAAAAGGAGTATATTGTCAAAGTCAACGGCATTCTTTTGTTTCAGTTCTCTTTCGTAAAGATTATAAACATCTATCAGCAAGATGTTTGTATAGGTGGGAATTTGATCAAAATATTGAATTGGATTTCCAGAGTTCTTAGCATTTGAAATATGGGCTGAAACACCCGGAACATGCTTTTTATCAAAATTCAAATTTTCAACGATAATACCTCTGATTATCTTTTGCTGCTGATATGTTGAATAAACCTGAAGCGGTTTTTCAAATCCCAATAACGAGCAATGAACTTTCAAGATCCTAAAACATGCTGAGTGAAACGTTCGAACCCATGGAAACCGCATCAAAGGCATTCCTGTTATGCGAACAAGACGAGACTTCATTTCATCTGCCGCCTTATTGGTAAATGTGATCGCAAGAATTCGTTCAGGATCATAGCCATTTGAAACAAGATGGGCTATCTTGGAAGTTAATGTCCGGGTTTTACCTGAGCCTGCGCCGGCTACAACCAGAGCAGGCGATCCAATATACTCTACAGCGTCTTTTTGTCGGGATGATAAGTGCATAATATTTTTATAGTATTTTTGAGAAAGAATAAGGTATCGGGGTTTTGATAACGGCATTTTGGCTTGGGAGCAGTTAGTTCCTCCTTCGCCCTCATTGATCGGATATTAGATGCCCAATATCCTTTCTCTCTGTTTTGTAACCAGAATTGCCCAATCTGTCCAGTTAGCATCTGACTTAAGGTAGATCTCAGCCAACTGATTGAATTCCATTGCCTGCTGTTTATTATCCTTCATAATCCAAGCCTCAGCCATATAATAATAATTTTGGCCATTGTATGTATCAAGACTGATTGACCGTTCAAAAATTCTTATAGCATCGTCCGGCCTGCTACTCTGTAATAATGCCAGTCCCTGATTGGTCAATTGAAGAGAAGCCAGGGCACGAGGACTGATTTTTAGCAGGGTTTCTTCTGCCTTTTCTTCTTTAATTACAGGAGGTTGCCTATCTACTGAAGAAGGCAGCGCTAAATTCTTCTTGCTGCAACCTGTAGCTTGAAGCAACAGTAATGTTAAAGAAAGAATTATAAAAAGTGTTATTAGCTTTCTATTTATCAAGATCTTTAATCATCTTTATAAGCTTTTTAAAAACCCCAATTCCATGAAGATCGCATTCGGTTTCAGGGAAATTATCCTCCAAAAAAAATTCTTCAACAGGTTCCGGACATAAATCTCGCAAAGCAATTTCCCCTGTTTCAGAACAGATAATTTTTCTAACCACCCCTGGTGGCACTCTGAACCACTCTCCTGAAACATACTGCGGAATAGCATTTATCATGTCTGCCCATATAGGCAAAGCAGCCTGCGATCCAGTTGAATACATGGAATCTCCATTATCAAATCCAACCCATATCAGCGCCAGAATATCTGGTGTGTATCCTATAAACCATGCATCTTTATAATTATTTGTAGTGCCTGTTTTACCTGAAACCGGAAATGAAATGCCGAAATTCCTTAAAGACCTGGCTGTTCCGTCAGTTACCACACTTCGAAGCATGGAATTCACTATAAAAGCTTTTTCTGGAGATATCAACCGTTTAATATGTATCTGCCTGCGTTCCAGAACTTCATCATTCTCATCCAAAACATTTTTTAAAGATAACAGGTATGGCTGAACACCATCTGCAGCAAAAACACAATAGGCTTGTGCAAGCTCAATTGGAATCACATCAAACGCTCCTAATGAAATAGAAGGATATTCTCCTAATGGGGTAGAAAAACCAAAATCAAGAGCCGTCCCGACAATACGGTTTAACCCCACCTTAATTGCAAGATCAATTGTAGCCAGATTGCAGGATTTTGCCAATGCGGTTCTCATGCTGACTTTATCTTCATATGTCGATTCAAAGTTTTGAGGCTCCCACTTTTTTCCATCTACCATATAGGTTTTTTGTGCATTTGAAAATCTTGATGCAGGTGTAAATTTATCTAGTCCTGACAAAAAAACAAAAGGTTTAAAGGCGCTGCCGGGCTGTCGACGGGCTTGGCTTATTCGGTTAAACTGGCTCTCACTGTAATCTCTTCCGCCCACCATAGCCAGAATGTAACCGGTTTTTGGTTGAATGACGATAACAGCTCCCTGCAGTTTTTTCACAGGCTCACTGCGAACAAGCGCTGTATTAGATTTTTCAAGTCGAGCCAATCCTTTTTCCAGTGCTCTTTCAGCCGCCATCTGCACCTGGGTATCCAGAGTAGTATAAATTTTTAAACCTAAGCTGGACAGCTTCTCTGCTGAATAGAGCATTGCAAGCTGTTTAGAAAGATAATCTACGAAATATGGCGCTTCCCTAAAATGAGCAGTAAAGCCAACTGTTTTTACAGGAGAATCTGTCGCCGATGTAAGCTGATCTTTTGAAGCCCACCCGTTTTTAAACATAGTCTGTATTATGACGTTCCTTCTGTTGCGACAGCGCTCTTTGTTAATATACGGCGAATAATAATTGGGCGCCTTGATAAGCCCCGCAATAGTTGCAGACTCAGACAGGGACAGTTCGCTAACGTGTTTGCCGAAATAAAAATAGGCTGCTTCACCTATTCCGTTGATTGAAACCGATCCCTGTTGCCCCAGGTATATCTCATTTAGGTAAATTTCGAGAATCTCGTTCTTTTCATAAATCAATTCTATTATTATGGATAACAGGAGTTCATGATACTTACGGGAAAAAGTTCTTTCCGGAGTTAGAAAATAATTTTTTGCCAGTTGCTGGGTTAAGGTCGAACCACCTTGCTTAATGTGACCGTGAATAATGTTACTAAAAAGAGCCCGTAACATCCCTAGGGGGTCAACACCGTGATGATGGTAAAAACGCCTGTCCTCAGCAGCAAGTAAGGAAAATATTAGATGCTCTGGAACTTCGTGGATGGAAATGAGCTGCCGTTGTTCTCTTTCAGTACCAAAAAAAAGCATAATCTCTTCCGGTTCGAGTTCCAGAATCGGCATAGATTGGGTATTATCCATGCTGACAATCGATTCTATTCGATCCTTAAGGAATTTAATTCGAACAGGAAACCCACTTTGTTTTTTTGACCTAAAATTAAAATCATTAAGGAAAATATCAACGCAAGTCGATGATATCTTTATTTCGCCTTTTTGTTTCGGTTCGTATGGGACATTTCGATAACCAAGGTTAAAAAGTTTTTTATAAAAAAAATCACGAATAATGCGCTGGCCAGGATATAAAATAGTTGTATCTGAATAAACTTTTGAGGGTATGCTCCAACGTCGGCCGGAAAATCGATCCGCAACCTCTTTTGAGAGATGCAGACCGTAAACAATCAGGTAAACAGACAGAAAAACAAATAACAACAAGGTCAGCGAAAAAACCCATTTCAAGATTAATTTATTAAATAATATTTTTTTCAATTTACCGTTTTCAGCAAAACAAGGCCCGCCCAGTCTTTTTCAGATTCCGTCCATTTACATTCAAAGTGCTTTTCAGTGTATAAATCAATAACAGATATAGCTTCATCGCTTTTTATTCCGGAAAGTACAACAGCACCATTGGCCTCTGTCATTTTAACGAGCCTGTGATATATATTCATTAATGTCGGATATCTTAAATTCGCAGTTATCAATGTAAATTTAGTATTTAAATCCTCTAAGGAAATATTTTTTATTACAAATTTATCCTCAAGTTTGTTAATTTTTGCATTATCCATGGCTTCTTTTATGGAACATGGATCAACATCAACCCCAACAGCATTTTTAATTCCCAGCAGTAATGCTGTTATTCCCAAGACACCGGAGCCTGTTCCAATATCAAGAACGCTTGTTTTATCTTTCCCTTCTAATAAATTTGTTTCATTTAAAGCATATTCTATCCCTTTTATTGCCAGCCTGGTTGTTGGGTGCTGGCCATCGCCGAATGAAACGCCCTGGCATATCTCAATTACCACATCGTTTGCTCCTGATTTATAATTAACTCCCGGCGGTTTCAGAATGACATGCTTTGATATGCGAACAGGTTTATTGAAAGACTTCTCTATAAATGTCCGGCCATAATGACATGTATATGCCAGAAAGTTTTCCGTTACCAGACCCCTTATAAGCGATTTTATTTCTTTTCTTTCTAAAGAATATTTTCTGGATAATGCTTTTTCTAATTCTCCTGGTGTAATCTTTCTTCGGCTATTTTCGATAATATCAAGTAATTCCTTTTTAATCGCCTTGTTATCGGCCTGTAAATACAATTTTTATATCCCTCCAGGAAATATTTTCAGCCGTCAGAGCTTTTCGCTAAAAAATGCTACCTGTATAGTTAGATTTCATCTTGTAATTTCAATTATTTTTTTACCGCCCGCTTCGCTCAAGGCGCAAAGGTCACAGAGAAAAAATATTATTTCTTTTCTGCTGAGAGGGCAGAAAAGAAATGATTTCCATCGCTTCGCGATAGTTAAGAATAGCAGGGGATCTGATATTCTCTGGCATTCGTTTGTACACAGTAAGGCTTGTGCTTGAGTTTATTGTTTTCCGTCTATCTCAACGGGAAACAATAAAAGAATCAATCTCTGCGCTCTCCGCGGCTCTGCGGTGAACATAGCTTACTTTAAACATGTATAGCCCAGCCTAACCGCACAGCTTGAAAAATGCATCCCAATTTGCATCATCCCTTATTCCCAGCCTCGTCAATGCAAAATCATACTTTACAGGATCATCAGGCACGATCCTCTTAAAACCTTCAGTTACTTCAAGCGCGGTACGCATATCTGCCTGATTGCGTTTTGTCAAATTTAACTTGAGACTCATTCTGTGCATGTGGGTATCAAGCGGAATGATTAATTTAGATGATGGCACTTCATCCCATCCTCCCGGATCGACCTTGTCTTTTCTTACCATCCACCGCAGAAAAAGATTCTGCCTCTTGCAAGCGCTTCCCCTGTCAGGCAAAGGAATAAGGTGCCCTGCTCCTTGATTACCGGCTGCTGCAAGTTGACTGGCAAACATTGATAAAGCTGGAAGAATTGTTTCATCGTCTTTATTAAAATTTTTAAGAAAACATTCGTAAAGCGAACCATATTGTTTAATAACATGTTTTACTCCAATAAGCATGGCTGAGATTTTCTCGCCAGTAGCAAATCTATGAGTAAAACCTGAAAAAGCTTTGTTTATCGATTTGTTTGCAGTTTTTTTCAAGAATAAATATGGAGATGGTTCCATTATGCGCAATACAAATGAAACGCTTTTCAAAATCTGGGCAACTCTGCCGTATGCGAGGCTGGAAGCTATAAACCCGACAATTTCCCGGTCATAAAGATTATTGTATGGATAGAGGAATTCAAGGGGATCAGGATGCACATACTTGCGGCTGTTGTACTTATTGTATAATTTGTCTAATTTATTTTTTGTTTTCTTATATTGAAGAATATCACTATGCCCCATGTTTCTTCAATAGCATCTGCATAAACAGATATCAACTAATGCGCTGATCAAGATGAGAGACACTCTTTTTCCCAGGTCAGAAAAGTCAAGCATATTATAAGATTAAATATCATAAAAGACAGGGGTGTTTTACGACCAATTCGCGCTCATACGCAAGACCGGCCGGCTCCCGCAGCTTTTTACGAATTGTTTTTGCATGCTGAAGTGTCATATTGTATAATCATTTCAATATATTTCAGAAATTTATATTTTTATGGATGTTACCGTCCCACCCTCAATTCTGAGTGATTCTTGTTTAGCCATTCCAAAACGTCTGCTTTCAATTCTTTCACAAACTCAATGAGTTCATCAGCATCATGTTCTGTGACGCCTCCAACATAGTCATATTCCACGATATTCCTTTTGGAACGGCATGAATCCAGATATATCGCATCGGCCTTTCTCTCTTTTCCAAGTATTAAAGGCAATGCCTGAATGGTGCGGTAGTGTTGTAATGTTCTCTCTGCTTTAAAGCCTTCAGCGTAGAGGAGGATCGTACATAGCTTGAGTGCTGCATTATAAGCAATCCCGAACCGCCAGTCATCCGAAATGCCTCCCTTTGCATCTCTTAAATCACGATCAATGATCATAACTAAATTTTCAATCTCTTCCCGACTGGTTTTATGTCTGCGCAACCAGCCATTATCAACCCATTGATTCAATCTCATTTTTATTTCCTATGATAAAGATCTTAGGCGCTTCAAGTACCTGGGTGATAAAGTGTTCCCTGTTTGTTCTTCGTTTGACAAATTCATTTACACTTAAAACATAAGGGTTGATTTCTCTGCCGATGTGCTCGGGCACTCCTGATAACATGCCGGTCAATTTCCTCAACCCCAGTTTCCCAATGACCATTAGATCGACATCGCTTCCGGCTGTTTCATCATGGAGGGCAATGGATCCGAATACAAAAGCTATGCTGATATCCGAATCCTGTCCTAATGCATTTTTTAGGATATCCACTAAACCGATTGTCTTCAGAACAAGACTCCGAATATCAGAATAAAGAGGATGCTCCTTGTTGGCCCGATAGTAAAGGCGGTTCCCGTCTTTTCGTTTCTTAACCAGATCCAGGCGCAGCAGTTTCTTCAGTTCTGTTTGTATCGTCCCTATGGCATATCCCGAACGCCTTTCAATCTCACGCATGTGTAACTCTTCGGCACTTGTTCCGAAGAGCAGGCGAAATATCTCTGCCCGGATTTTAGATGATAATATTTCCGCTAAAATATTCATAATGTATGCCTATATCATACAATTGTATGGTTATGCAATACAAATAGATTAAAGTTCTCCACGAAATACTCGATAAAAAGAAATAGCGCTCTCAATTAAGGCATGCTCACGAAGAATCCTGAGTTTTTGAGGCGATTGATGAGTGAATAATTCACGCTCACGCGCAAGACCGGCCAGCTTCCGCAGCTTTTTACTAATTGTTTTTGTATGGCGATGTGTCATATTTTATAATTATTTCAATATGTTTTAGAAATTTATATTTTCATGGATGTTACCTGCTTCAATAGCATCTGTTTCCAACTAATGCGCTGAGCAAGACGCGACACCAAATCACACCCTTAAACGTCCCAGTACTCGCTCAAGATTTAATCGACATATCAATTTATCAAGGAACGTCCCGAAACTTGAACGGACATTGTCACAATTGAACAGGCAAATCAATTATTCGCGGCAACCAGAAAATTAAGCTATAAAGTCTTTTTCTTCACCATTTACAGTCTGGGATTACGGCTTGGAGAAGGCATCAAACTTAAAGTCGGAGATATTGATG
>VMSQ01000081.1 GCA_013792055.1 Desulfobacteraceae bacterium | reverse complement strand
GCTTTTTAAAACCGCACTTCCTACCCCTTGTTCAAAAAAAGATATTTCCTTATATACAGAATATGCAGATACACCGAGCTTGTCCAACAACCGGATAAGATTGTGGTTCGCTGCGCTCACACAATCTATCCTTATTCGTTATGATTATGTTTTTAAGATTTCCTTAAATTTTCGCCTAACTTATTTGCGATATTAATGGCTTGCTTTTCCATTTCATTTAAAGCGAAAATCTTTTCAAAATGTTTCTTAGTAGCTTTTGCTCCGCTGGGTAATTCTATAGAAAAATCTTCAGGAAGATTCGAAATTGCAGCAGATAATCCAGTATTTATTTTGTATAGCTCGTCTATGAAGATATGAATATTTTTGATTAATATTGGATCGTCTAATAACAGAATTGCTTTTGCAGCTAAAGCACGAAATCGCCATGGATCATCATGCAATTGTCCTTTTATACCAAGAGACAGCATTTGTTCAGTAAGTTGAGTAAAGGCTTCAATTTTGGTTTGACGAAGCCATTTCTTCCTTTCATATTTATCACTGATCCGAGAGAGGATAAACGCATCCAGCAATTTACCAGCGACTGCCCCGAATGCAGCGCTTCCGATTATTGTACCTACGATGGTTAAGCTATCCATGATAATTTATTCCTATTTGAGTTATAACGATTGCATAACCAACACCAATAAAGCGATAGCGGAATTGGCATCAAGTGAATGCTGTGGTTAGCTTTTGTCTGGATATATAGAAATCTCTTGTCCCTTATAAAAAGCAATGCAATTCTTTTTATTGTCTTTAGCAAAATTTTTTGCTTTCGCTGCCTTTTCTTCAATTTCCCGATCGGTTTCAATATCATTTTCAGATACTTCAAGGATGCCAATCGAAACCTCTAACTGCTTATTAATTTTAAAAAATTTTAAGCTTTCTAGTTTATTTTGAAAAGATTCTAGGAATTGGCAGGCTTGTAAAGATGACATATTAGGAAGTAATACCACATATTCATCTCCTCCATAGCGATAAGCATGTCCACGAAGGTATACATGAGCCTCTAAAGCACTCATAAAGGAAGGTAGGATATCCCTATCTACTATCGGTTCACCAAATTCTGTATTAAATTGTTTAAAATCATCGATATCAATATAAGCAACACAGAGAGATAAATCCCTTAATTCACAAGTAATGCGATAATAACTTAAATCAGGAAGAAATAATGAAGGTGCATTTAAGATATGAAATTTTTCATCATAGATTCTTTTATATAATGATAATTTTTTATTTTCTATAAGATAGGTTTCAGCATGTTGAATAGAAATAAAATCTGTGAGTTTTGGAAAACGAGGTAATTTAGTATTTTTAAACCAATCGTGGCTCATTAAATTGTTAAAAGGTGTCAATTCATTCTCTAATTTGATTCTTAAATTATGATTAAACGTAAAGCCACTTCTCTGTTCAATATTATAAGCTTCAGAGCGTCTTGTATGTATAATTGCTTTTTTTAAAAGAGGGAACAATCTTGATTCAATAAAATCAGACGGAGTTTTCGATAAATCATCCCTTAACAATTTAATATCCTCAAAAATTTCTACTAGTTCCTTAGGTCTTACGCTCAATATTGTTCTTACTGGATCATCAACATTTTTTGCAAGCCAATTATTATAGTTACCTACATATCGACTTAGATAGTGGGAATCTTGGCGTTCAAAAATCATTTTATGTCTCCACATTTATTTTATAAAAAGATAGCGATGAAGTTACCGGCAGGTGTGAAGCGCAGCGTAACACCTGTCAGGTGGACTGCCGGGTTAGCCCATTCATTCATCGTTCCCCATCAAAGAACTCGGAGTAATCGTTATCCAGGCTGAATCTCAGGGATAAGAAAGGATACTCCATAATCTTCTGTCTTTTGTTTACCTCGTCGAGCGACGGGGTTGAAGCGAAAAGAGAATCACATATCTCTTTTTCAAGTTGGCCCTTTTCTTTTGGATCTGTTGAGAATCGTTGATAGTCCTTGAATAGCTGAAGATTTGTTAAGACCGCTGGGTCCAGGCGTCTGAAGGTAAGACGTTTCTTCATAATATCCAAAACAATCGGCTCCAGAACTCTATAAAAAACGCGAGGTAGAGAGATCGCGTTCTTCTGGGCACACTGGTATGAGTACGGGTCGATAAGGGACGAATCGGTGCGAATAAACTTGGAAAACCCCAAGATAGCGTGACAAGGCTGACAGTAGGAAATAGCCATCGCAACATCGTCTTCGACATAAAGGTTGTTGTCTTTTAACCCTACCGAATTACCCTTCTTTTCTGCTTCAAAGGCGGTCGAGACTGAGAAGTTCGCGGAAAAGAAATCGTCAACGCCTTTCCGGTCTTCGAAACACTTACGCATACCGGAAGCTACCACAGTACGACATCCGGGAAAGCTTTTTTCTGCTTCACGCCCATTTACGTGGGTATGTATTCTTGCCACCAGTCCAAGGAGTTTTGCGACATCACCGCCTGATTCTGCCGTTGTTCCTTTAAAAGCTGTTTGGCCTTCCTGGGGATGTATTTTGCGCAATTGGTCGATTGAGTACCCGCCAGTTAAATTGGTTTGGCTAGGTGGGGGGTTAAGGTACTCGACATCTATTCCAAGAAATAGAGCATCATTGAAACGAATATATTGTAGCCCGCTGGGATATAGTTCGGGGAATTCAACTTTCTCTTGCTCAAAAAGTTGTATGGCTTCTTCCAACGACGACAGCCTCTCAATAGCCTGAACTCCGGTTTGGGTTCTTATATCCCAATTTGTCACCGCAAGGTGATTTGAGAATCCAAGGAGGTCCAATTGGGCTGTGCATGACCAACGAACATCTGAAGTTGTCAATTATTCATCCTTCGTGGGCGAACAATTTAAATGTTAAGAAATAATTCAACGATATTTGATATTATTGGTAACAACTCAGGTAGTTAGACTGAAGGCTATAGGCTGAAGGAAGCAGATGATTCCTGAGCGTTATTCTCTATGTTTAGGACAAAATTTCCGGCTGTTTTAATCCACAGATTACGCAGATTACACAGATTTTCGTGAGTTATTGGGTTAAATTCCCCGAAGCTTGCTGCTGGGAATTTCATTATATTTTTAGTCGTATCTTTATGGAATTCGCATGCGCATCAAGTCCTTCGATTTCTGCAAGACGGATGATGTCTTTTGCTTCTCTTTTGAAGGCTTCTTTTGAATAATGGATTATGCTTGTCTTTTTGACAAAGTTATCTACAGAAAGGGCTGACGCAAACCTGGCTGCTCCTGCGGTAGGAAGTACATGGTTTGGCCCGGCCATATAATCGCCGACAGGCTCCGGCGTGTAATCACCGACAAATATGGCACCGGCATTCCTTATCTTTCCGATATGCTCAAAAGGGTTGTCTATGTGAAGCTCAAGGTGTTCGGGAGCTATCCTGTTGGCGAGTTCAAAGCAGGCCTGGAGATCAAGCATAACTATAATTGCTCCATAGCTGTCAAGAGACTTTCCGGCTATATCTTTTCTGTCCAGATATTTTAGCTGCTCTTCTACTGCTATATCAACCGCCCTTGCTGTTTCTTCGGAATTTGTTACAAGTATAGCGGATGCCATAGCGTCATGTTCTGCCTGTGAAAGCAGATCAGCCGCTGTGAATTCCGGGTTTGCCGTGCTGTCCGCGATTATCAGTATTTCACTTGGGCCAGCTATCATATCTATTCCGACTGTTCCTGAAACAATTTTTTTAGCCAAAGTAACATAAATATTTCCGGGTCCGACTATGACGTCGGTTTTTGGAACTGTTTCGGTTCCGTATGCTAATGCGGCAATTGCCCATGCGCTTCCAAGTTTGTAAATTTCTTTTATGCCTACTTTTTTTGCAGCAATAAGAAGATGGGGATTTATACTTCCGTCTTTTGTGGGAGGGGTAGCCATTGCTATTGACTTTACACCGGCTATTTTTGCCGGAATCGCACCCATAAGGACAGAAGATACAAGGGGGGTTTTCCCTTCCTTCCCACCGGGCACGTAAACTCCGGCAGAGTCAACAGGATTAACTATTTGTCCAAGAAATGTGCCGGGGCGATCTGTATTAATCCATGAATTGCGTAATTGACGTTTATGGAATGATTCGATCTGAACTATTGCTCTGTTTAAAGAGCGCATAAATGTTATTCCGACTTTTTTTGCAGCAGCTTCAATTTCATCCGGCGTTACCTTGATTGATTTTATTGAAAGGCCGGGGGAGTCAAATTCGTTTACGTATTTAATGAGAGCTTTGTCGCCATTTTTTCTGACATCTTCAAGGATCTGCTCAACTTGATCATAATCCTTTTTCTTAAAACCAAGTCCCCGGTTTATAATAGATGCGATCCTTTTTTCAGCCGATTTAGAAGGGTATGTATAAATTTTCATAAAAGTTACCTTGTTTTGATTTTGGCGTTGTTGAAAATAGTTTAATTTATAATATAATCTAACTGTTTGTCAACTTAGGAGGGACTTTTACTTTTGCAATTCTTGAACCGCAATAGCGAGCGCATTCCCCGTAGCTTGCTGCGGGGTTAGCGAGCGAATCTAAAAATGGCTAACTTCCTTACGGTCGAAGATTCCCTGTAGCTTGACAGGGAATCTTCAAATGTAAAATACTGATTGACATATTAATATCTATCTGTACAAATAAAATTTTTTAACGGTCGGGCAAGGCTATGATAAAAGATAGAAGAAATATTGGAGAAAAACATCATGGGAAACAGAATATATAATTTTAATGCAGGGCCAGCGGCCCTTCCTTTAAGCGTTCTTGAGGAGATAAGGGATTCGTTTTTAAATTACGGCGGATCCGGAATGTCCGTTACCGAGATTAGCCATAGATCGAAATGGTTTGATGACATAATTAATGATGCAATAGAAAGAATAGAGCGGCTATTAAAACTGGATGAAAAATTTCACGTGCTTTTCATACAGGGAGGAGCCAGTATGCAGTTCTGCATGATTCCCATGAATTTTCTTAATAAAGAGGATGTCGCAGATTATGTTAATACAGGCACATGGTCCACCAAAGCAATAAAGGAAGCGGTGATACTGTATAAACAGGTTAATATCGTGGCATCTTCTGAAGATAAAAATTTTACATATATACCCCGCAATATCCAGTTCAGCAGCGACAGCGTTTATGTTCATATTACATCAAACAACACAATAAAGGGAACCCAGTGGGCATCTTTTCCCGATACCGGCGGTGTACCGCTAATAGCTGATATGTCTTCTGATATTATGAGCAGACCTTTGGATATGAGCAAATTCGGCCTGATATATGCGGGGGCTCAAAAAAATATCGGTCCTGCAGGTGTTTGCATGGTGATAATTCATGATGATTTGCTGGAACTTGTGCAGGATAATCTGCCCACCATGTTGGATTATACAACCTATTCTTCCAAGAATTCAATGTATAATACCCCTCCATGTTTTGCTATTTATACCATTCAGCTTGTCATGAAATGGCTTGAAGAGGAAGTCGGCGGATTGGGGAAGATGGAGAAAATAAACCGTAAAAAGGCTGAGTTATTATACAGAGTTATTGATTCAAGTGGCTTTTATAAAGGTACTGCAGAACCGGACAGCAGATCGTTAATGAATGTTACTTTCCGTCTTCCGAACGAAGATCTGGAAAAACGTTTTGTTCAGGAAGCACTTGAGAACGGCATGGATGGCCTTAAGGGGCACCGTTCAGTCGGAGGTTGCAGAGCATCTATATACAATGCAACAACTATCGAGGCAGTTAAGGCTTTAACTGACCTTATGAAGACTTTTGAAAAGAAAAACGGATAATTATGGCTTTGTTAAGACATAGCTTTTGCGAAGCCATCGAAATATTGAAATTTTAACTTTCTACGAGTTCGTCAATTTTTCAGGTATCGGTATTTATATAGATTTTCAGATAGAGAATTTAACAAGGCTAGAAGGAAAAATCCGAGTAAGTCGTACTGAATAGTACGTCGTCGAGGATTTTGACTGATAACGCAGTGAAATTATTTATCTGGAAATCTATAGTAAGAATTTTTTTAGATATTGCCCGGTATAAGATCCATCAATCTCAGCTATTTCTTCCGGTGTCCCGCATCCAATAACTTTTCCCCCTTTATCGCCCCCTTCAGGTCCAAGATCTATTATATGGTCGGCAGACTTGATAACATCCATGTTGTGTTCAATTACAATAACTGTATTGCCTGCATCCACAAGCCTGTTAAGCACATTAAGAAGTTTCTTTATATCGTCTATATGAAGGCCGGTTGTAGGCTCGTCAAGTATATATATTGTTTTTCCGGTACCTTTTTTGCTGAGTTCGCGTGACAGTTTTATACGCTGAGCTTCTCCTCCGGATAGAGTTGTAGCGGGCTGGCCGAGATGGATATAACCTATGCCAACTTCGACAAGTGTTTGCAGTTTTGAGCGTATATTGGTCATATTCTCAAAAAACTTAACAGACTGATTTATGGTCATATCGAGAACATCCGCTATATTTTTGCCCTTGTACCTGACTTCAAGGGTTTCGCGGTTGTATCTTTTGCCATGGCACACATCGCATGCGACATAAACGTCCGGCAGAAAATGCATTTCTATCTTTATTATGCCATCGCCATTACATGCCTCGCATCTTCCGCCCTTAACATTGAAGCTGAAACGGCCCAATTTGTAACCACGCATTCTTGCTTCAACTGTTTTTGAAAAAAGTTCTCTTATAAAAGTAAATACACCTGTATAAGTCCCGGGATTGGAACGGGGCGTTCTCCCAATTGGAGACTGATCAATATTAACCACTTTATCGATTTGTTCGAGTCCAACTATATCTTTGAGCTTCCCTGACGGTATCCTGCTGTGATATATCCGCTGGGCAAGGGAGCGGTAAAGTGTCTCAAGGACAAGCGTGGATTTTCCGGAGCCGGACACACCTGTTATGCAGATGAAACAGCCAAGGGGAAATCCCACATCAATATTCTTGAGATTGTTTTCAGAGGCTCCTTTGATTACTATCTCTTTTCCCTGAACTTTGCGTCTTTTTGCCGGTACCTCAATTTTTTTACGGCCGGAAAAATACTGGCCAGTCAATGAATCTTTATCCTTTAGAAGTTCTTTGGGTGTGCCTGAAAATACTACCTGCCCGCCGTTAATACCGGCGCCTGGTCCCATATCTATTACATAATCAGAAGACAGTATTGTCTCTTTATCGTGTTCTACAACCAGAATGGTATTGCCATAATCGCGCATTTGCAGAAGTGTTCCAATAAGACGCTGATTATCCCTTTGATGAAGGCCGATGCTGGGCTCATCCAGAACATACAAAACTCCTGTTAATTTTGATCCGATCTGTGTTGCAAGACGTATTCTTTGGCTTTCTCCGCCTGAAAGAGTGCATGCTGATCTGGCAAGAGTAAGATATGACAGGCCCACATTGTCAAGAAAGCCAAGCCTTTCAATAATTTCTTTTAGAATTCTTTTGGCAATGATCTTTTTTTTGCCGGAAAGTTCCAGCTTTTTTAAAAAAGCATATGCTTTTGTCACAGTAAAAGCTGTTATTTCAGACATGGTAAGCCCGCCGACTTTTACGGACCTGCTCCCTTTATTTAGCCTTGTCCCCTGGCATTCCGGGCAGGGACGGAAACTCATATAGTACTTAATTTCCTCT
This sequence comes from Desulfobacteraceae bacterium, assembly GCA_013792055.1. GTDB lineage: Bacteria > Desulfobacterota > Desulfobacteria > Desulfobacterales > ETH-SRB1 > B13-G4. The sequence continues at coordinate 25,491 of VMSQ01000081.1, read as the reverse complement.
CTTGCCCGGTAAGAATCCGTCTCCAGGTAACGCCGTTCCAATTTTGGTATTATGCCTTCAAATGGTTTTCTGTAGTTAAAACGGCGATTGTTCCGTTCAATATAAAAAGATATCTGTTCATCTCCTGATCCATAAAGAAGAACATTTTTAAAATTATCCGGCAGATCTTTATAAGGGGTATAGATGTCAACGCCATAATGCATGGTCAGAGCGTCTAAAAATTCAAAAAAATGAACTGAATTTCTGTTAGCCCACAAGATAACTGCGCCTTCTCTTAAAGATAATTCGGGATTCGGAATTATCTGGTCAGAGTCAAATACATTTGTTGAGCCAAGACCGTCACATTTCGGGCATGCGCCTTGCGGAGAATTAAAGGAAAAACTGGCAGGCGTAAATTCAGGATAGCTTATGCCGCAAGTTATACATGCCGCTTTTTCGCTGAAGAGAACAGGCTTTTTATCTGAAACATCGACCATAGCTATGCCGCCTGACTGAGATACGGCCAGTTCTAAAGAATCCGCAAGCCTGTTTTTAATATTTTCTTTAACAACCAGGCGATCGACAACAACATCGATAGTATGTTTCTTGTTTTTATCGAGCTTATCAATATCCTCTATTTCAAATGTTTTGCCGTTGATACGTATGCGAGCGAAACCATCTCTTTTAAGATGTTTTAAGAGTTTTTCATGAGTTCCTTTCTGGCCGGCAATAAGAGGCGATAAAATAGTGATTCTGGTCCCTTCAGGCATTGACATGACTTTGTCCACGATCTGGTCAAGCGTTTGCGAAGTAATGGGTTTCCCGCATTTATAACAGTGAGGCGTACCTGTTCTGGCAAATAGAAGACGGAGATAGTCATAAATTTCAGTAACTGTGCCAACGGTTGATCTGGGATTATGGCTGGCTGTTTTTTGTTCAATTGCAATTGCGGGCGATAGGCCATCAATCATGTCGACGTCCGGTTTATCCAGGCGTTCTAAGAACTGACGTGCATAAGTAGAAAGAGATTCAACATACCTGCGCTGTCCTTCCGCATAAAGGGTGTCAAAAGCAAGTGTTGATTTGCCTGAGCCGGATAGACCTGTTATCACAACTAATTTATTCCTGGGCAATTCAACATCTATGTTTTTCAGGTTATGCTGCCTGGCGCCATGTATTATTATTTTTTCGGATTTCATAGTAAGAATAATTTCTTATACTTTAGTAAATTTTAGGTAACTTCTCAATAAGCAAGCTCTGGTAAATCATATTTTGCGACTATTCTCTGGATTCCCGCCTTCGCTGGAATGACTGACGATTAGACGAGATTGTCATTCCAGCGAAGGCTGGAATCCAGGAGCTATTACCCGAACTTATTGAGAACTTACCTTTAAACTATGCTTATATATAGCATGTTCAGCCGCCATATTTATTGCTGCAACAAGGCTGCCGGGATCTGCTTTTCCGGTTCCTGCGATATCATAAGCAGTACCATGGTCAACAGAGGTTCTGATTATCGGCAGCCCGAGAGTTGTATTAACTCCATCGGTAAAGTGCAGCAGCTTGAACGGGATAAGCCCTTGATCGTGATACATGCAGACAACAGCATCGTAACGTCCGTTTGCGGCGTGATAAAATACGGTGTCAGGAGGGAAGGGGCCTGAAACATCTAATCCTTTCTTACTTGCTGAATCTATTGCCGGCGAAATAATTCTTTCTTCCTCATCTCCAAACATTCTCTCTTCTCCTGCATGAGGATTTAAGCCTGCTACAGCGATTCTGGGCTTTTTGAAACCAAATTTATTATGAAGGGCGTCCCAAGTAATTTGTATGGTTTTAAGAATTCGTTCTTTTGAAAGTTCGGCTGAAACATTTTTTAAGGGAATGTGAATGGTTGCAAGAACAACGCGAAGTTTTCTGCCGGCCAGCATCATTGCAAAACTATCGGTTTTAGTATGCTCTGCAAGGAGTTCTGTGTGACCGCTGAACTTGCTGCCTGCCTTCCGCATGGCTGCCTTATTTATAGGGCATGTGACAATGGCATCGATACTTCCTTTGATTGCCATATCTATCGCGGTTGTTATGTATTTTATCATTGCCTTTCCTGTTTGAAGTGTGGGTTTACCCCAGGATATTTTATCTTTATTAAGTTTAGACAGGCATAAAACATCAATTTGTCCGGATTGATATATGCCTGAAACAGGAATTTTAACATCTTTTATTTTAAGAGCGCTTGATGTACTTTTTTTTGCAAGTTTCAGCACTCCTGTGTCTCCTATTATGAGAGGTTTGCAGGTTTTATAAATTGAAGGGGATGAGAGAGCCTTGAGTATAATCTCAGGGCCGATACCAACAGGGTCTCCCATGGTAATACCTATAACGGGGCGATAAGTATTCATTTATATGACCTTAATATTAAAGTGGTTGCCGGTAAAATCGAAATTTTTAATATATTACATGTCACATATTATTTTCAAACAAATTAATTAAATTGCATTTAACTATATGATGATTTTCAAGAAATTCTATTTAACAGAGACACAAGGTGATTTTTTTTGAAAATTAAAGATAATAGAAGCATTAGCAAGATTTTTGAATAGGACATTAGTGTAAAAAATTATACTGATAATGATGGATCTGCATAAAATAGTTGAAGAAAGATCTCATTGCAAAAATGTTTGTATTTAGAAGCAGTTGTCTGCATGATTAAAATATATAACAATAAAAACAGATAACTATAAATTGTTAATAACTTTTTAATAAACGGGCGTAAAGCATTATCCTTCAGGTTTGACAGGAAAGTTCTGATAGCTTAGTTAAGCCGTTAAAGTTCACTCGGGTTTTACAAGAACCTTATTAAATTCTTAATCGATTCTTCTTAATTGAAACACTCTCTAACTAACAATATTTTTTCCACCAGTTTGATCTGTTATAGTTTACAAAGTCGTCTCTTCTATTTTAATAAATTAACCTTATTTTTTTTGGAATATGGATTGTAATGCCCTATGAAACAAATATGGGAACAAGTAAAATTATCAATTAAAAAACAGATTCCAGGCCATAGCTACAGAATGTGGATTGAACCCATGGAGTTTATAGAATGCAAGGAAAACTGTATTGTGCTTTCATGTGCAAATACTTTTTCAAAAAAACGAGTTCTTGATTACTATGGTTCAATTATAGAAACAGAAATAAAAAGAACTTCCGGTAAAGACTACAATCTTGGTTTAGAGGTTTCCTGCAAAATCTGTAAAAAAGAGAACTCAGGTTTTAAAAAGGATAATAGTATTCAGCTCCCTCTGCCCGGGGTTAATTTGAGTCCGTATAATGGCCGACTATTAAGAAGGGATTTTACTTTTGATCAGTTCGTTGTTGGTAATAATAATGACTTTGCTTACTTGGCGGCACTTGACCTTGCTTCAAAAAAGAATTCGCAGCAAAATTCCTTATTTTTATTATCAAAGATGGGAATGGGGAAAAGCCATCTTTCTCAGGCGATAGGTCACCATATAATGTCTCATTATCCAACAGAACATGTATGTTATATAACCGCTGAAGATTTTACCAGTGAAATGGTTAATGCTTTTAGGAATGGTTCAATTGATAAGTTTAAAAAGAAATACAGAAATGAATGTGACGTATTGCTTCTTGAAGATGTACAGTGTTTGACCGGGAAGGAGCGAACGCAGATCGAGCTGGCATTAATTCTTGATTACCTTTTTGAGGCAGATAAAAAAATAATTTTTTCAGGTTGTTACCTCCCTTCTGACATTCCTAAACTTAATGAAAAGTTGGTATCGCGGTTCTCATACGGTCTTATTTCAAATATTGATCCTCCTAGTTTCAGGACAAGAGTCAGAATATTACAGAAAAAATCGAACAATAATGGGTATAATTTACCTGGAGAAGTAATCGAGTATTTAGCAAGTGAACTGACAGCGGATGTCAGGCAGCTTGAGAGCGGACTTATAGGAGTTGCAGCCAAGTCATCAATTCTTGGAGTGCCGATCGACCTTGATCTTGCGAAAAGTGTAACCCAGAATATAATCAGGCAACGTAAAAATATTACAATAGATGTTATCAGGAAACTTGTTTGCAAGCATTTCGATATTGCCATAAAAGATATTATTTCGAGTTCGCGAAAACAAAATTTTGTTCGTCCAAGACAAATAGCGATTTATCTTTCGAGGAGATATACGGATTCACCTCTTCAGACAATTGGTAAAAGTTTCAACAGATATCATGCTACAGCCCTTCATTCCATCGGCATCGTTGAACAAAAGCTAAAAGAAAAAGGAGTTCTGTATAGACAGGTGGAAATTCTTAGCAAGCAACTTGAATCAGGAAAATTCTGACTCCTTAGTTTCTTCCCATAGTTTCAGGTTAATCACACTAAATTTTAATGGCAATTAGCGATAAAACTTTCAAAAAGCTTAAAGATATAGCAGGCAAGGCCAATTTCAGCAGAGCTAAGGAAGATCTTGTATGCTATGCTTATGATGCAACTGCGCAGACTTATCTGCCCGACGCAGTTCTGTTTCCACAAAATGCCATGCAAGTATCTTCTGTTTTAAAGCTTGCCAATAAAGATAGTTTTTTTGTTATCCCAAGAGGGGCCGGTTCCGGTATGACAGGAGGATCTCTTGCTGTAAGGGGGGGGATTATCCTTGCCATGACCCGCTTTAACCGTATTTTGAAAATAGATAAGGAAAACCTTATTGCCAGTGTTGAGCCGGGTGTTGTTACAGGCCGTTTTCATGAAGCTGTTGAAAAGGAAAATCTTTTTTATCCCCCTGATCCCTCGAGTTCTGAATTTTGCACTCTGGGCGGCAACCTGGCAGAATGCGCGGGAGGCCCCCGTGCAGTTAAATATGGGGTTACCCGTGATTACGTGCTTGGGATAGAAGCGGTTCTTCCGACCGGAGAAATTATAAATACCGGAGTAAATACAGCCAAGGGGGTGGTGGGCTATGATCTGACCCGGCTTCTTGTTGGATCAGAAGGGACGTTAGGAGTAATTACGCGTATGACTCTCAGGCTTTTACCACTTCCTGAGGCGGTCAGTACTATGACCGCTGTTTTTAATAATATTGAAACTGCTGCAATGGCGGTTTCAGCTATCATTAGATGTGGAATAATACCACGTACCATAGAATATATGGACAATGCTTCAATTAGATGTGTTGAAGAGTATCTTAATATGGGATTGCCTGTTAATTCTGAGGCATTGCTTTTAATCGATGTGGATGGAAAAGAAAAAGAGGTTGAAATCGCGATAAATCAGATAGAAGAACTTTGTATCTTGCAGGGAGCTGTGAGTGTGGAAAAGGCCAAAACTAAAGAGGATGCCGCTAATCTCTGGAAAGCTCGAAAGGCGATTTCACCGGCTTTGTTTAGATATGGTCCGGATAAGATTAATGAGGATATTGTAGTTCCCAGGAATAAAATCCCTGATATGGTAAAAAAAATAGATGAATTAAGAAAAAAAACCGGACTTTTTATGGTGAGTTTCGGCCATGCTGGTGACGGAAATATTCATTTTAATATAATGCTTGATAAAAAGAATAAAGAAGAGCTTAAAAAGGCAGAAGTCGCAGTTGAAGCTCTGTTTGGATATACACTTGAACTTGGCGGAACTATTTCAGGCGAACATGGTGTCGGTATAACCAAGGCGCCTTATATTCAAAAAGAGATAGGTGCCGTAGAACTTGGCCTTATGAAAAAAATAAAAAAAGTTTTTGATCCGAACGGTGTATTAAATCCTGGTAAGATTTTTCCTTAATATGTAAGCGTTCACGGAACGAGACCTTTGCAAAACGCCCCCTTTTGCCCAATTTCTGTGTCAGACTCAAATTTTAAGCCTCGAAATACTCAATGTATTCCTGCATTTAAAATTTTAGCCTTCCTTGAACTTGAACAAAATTGAACATTTTTCAAAGGTCTCGGAACGTTGAAATTAGAAATTGGAAATTTGGTCTTCATGCTTTTGTACTGTTCTTCTCAATTGCCATTTTAATCTCTCCCTAATTTCTACTTTCCAATTTCAAGTTTCAAGCCGTGAACGGCTATGTTTTTTCAATCCTATTGGATCTTCATAGACATAACATCTGAAGATACAAGGTCGTTCAATATTTCCAGTCTGGCATTTTGATCACGTTCTATAGAACAACGCAATCTTAGCGAACAATATTTTTTACATATAGTATCATTGACATTGAAAGTACTAAAACATCCCAAATGATCATCAGAAGAGATATTATTAATTAGCTTTTTTTTCATACGTTGTCCTTTAACTCCAGCAAGTTAAGCATTTCATCATGAATTTTTCCGTTAGTGGCCAGAATTTCCTTTTTGTCGATCGTAAACAGCTCATTCGAAAAATCCGTTATAACAGCCCCGGCCTCACTTGCAATCAGGACCCCTGCAGCTGTGTCCCAGGGTTTCAGATTTTGTTCCCAGAAAGCATCGAATCGTCCGCAAGCCACAAAGCAGAGATCAAGCGCCGCAGACCCCAACCTTCTAACTCCCCGGGATGCTTTTAGGCAATTAGAAAAGCGGATCATTAAGGAGTTAACAATATTTTTAAAATCATAAGGGAAACCAGTCACAAGCAGGCTTTCTGAAACCGATTTTGAGCCTGAGACTTTTATTGGCCTGCAATTTAATTCAGCTCCTTTTCCCTTTACAGCGGTAAAAAGTTCTTCTGTTGCCGGATTAAAGACAATGCCGAGAACTATATTTCCCTGCAAGGCAAAAGCTATGGATATGGAGAACATACTAAGCTGATGAGCAAAGTTTGTTGTTCCGTCGAGAGGATCAACAATCCACTTATAATCAGCTTTGCCTTTATTAAAACCACTTTCTTCGGCTATTATGGAATGCTCTGGAAATGCATTTAATATTGTCTCAATTATTATTTTTTCTGACCCAATGTCAGCTTCTGTAACAAGATCAATATCACCTTTTTTGTTAATACCGGATAACCTGCCAAGGTGAGATCGAAGAATCGCTCCACCTTTATAAGCAGCAGCGATGCCGACTCTTTTTACAAGTTCCAGATCCATAACTTTTCAAGTTATAATTATTTTTCTTTAGAAGTCAACTTAATAAAATTTTCTAAGATGTTGTATTGCATTTTCCATTTTTTCAATAAGCGGCATCAAAGTTGATCTGTTAATAGCCGATATCGGGGTTCCATCAAGGTCAATGCTGAGCCTGCTAATAGTTTCCATGTCAACGAGATCTTGTTTGTTCAGAACACGAATTAATGGAATATTGTGCAGATTTAAGTCTGATAGTATTTTTTCGACGGATTTGATCTGATCTTTAAAACGCGGACTGCTTATATCTATCACATGTAGCAGGAGGTCGGCACTTTCAAGTTCTTCAAGAGTTGCGCGAAAAGCAACCATAAGGTCTTTTGGCAGATCTTTAATGAATCCCACCGTGTCTGTAATTATGACTTCAGTATCCTTAGGAAATTTAAGACGCCTGCTGGAAGGGTCTAAGGTGGCAAAAAGCCGGCTTTCAGCTAAAACATTGCTCTTTGTAAGTGTGTTTAATAGAGTTGATTTTCCAGAATTGGTGTATCCTATAATTGAAATAACAGGCAATCCTTTTTTGCTGCGCTTTGCTTTTTGATGCTTACGCTGTTTTTTTATATTTAATAAAGCCTTTTCAAAGCGAGCTATACTGTCGCGTACACGCCTTCTGTTTATTTCCAGTTTGGTCTCGCCAGGGCCGCGTCCGCCAATACCTCCGGTCAAACGTGACATGGCGGTATTTTTTGTAATCAGTCTTGGAAGCAGATATTTAAGTTGAGCCAGCCCGACCTGAATTTTTCCTTCTTTTGTTTGAGCGCGTTGAGCAAAAATATCCAGAATAAGCTGCGTTCTGTCTATGACCTTTAAATCTATATGATTTGTAATGGAGCGAATTTGTGACGGGTTCAATTCCTGATCGAAAATTAAAAGTGTCGCTCCCTTCTGAAGTGTTTCTATGGTGAGTTCCTGGAGTTTGCCTGGACCAAGGAGAAATCTTGAATCAGATTTTTTGCGTTGTTGAAGCACAGTTCCGGCTATTTCAATACCATTTGAGGCAGCAAGTTCTTTCAGCTCTTCTAAAGAGTCAATTGCCTTACGCCTGGAAGCAGTTGTCACACTTACGAGAAGGGCTTTTTCTTCACCTTGATTCGCTTTATATGAGGACGTTGCATGGCTGAGTTCAGATTCGAGAGCCTGTATAAGTTCAAGACATCCAATATCAAGTTGATTGGGATTAAGCGGGCCTAACATCTGATAAAGCTTTTCATCTTTACTGGTTGGAATAATATGGCTTGCATGAACTTGATATGGGAGGCCATCTTTAGTCAATGTAATTACAGCCATAATATCCAGCCTTAATAAGACAAGGTCGTTGAAATCGTCGTTTGTTAAAGGCTCTTTTTTAAGATGAGTATGTATACATCTCAAGCCCTTCAGACGACCAGGGGCGACCCTGTATTCACTTATATCAGGTATGACTATTCCATGGTGGCTCCCTACAATTACAAATGCTATCCTGCCTTGCCGATTGACAAGAAGACCTATTTGGCGGCGTATTTCGAGGGAAAGCCTGCTTATATCAGCAGCAAGTCCGGGTGTGATGAGGAATTTATCGGGGATACGGTGTCGGTAGAAATTTTCAAGGCTTTGGATTTGATTTGCCTTTAAGCCGGATGTATTTCCGAAAAGCCTTTTCATACTGAATTGGAATATTTTTTGTTATTCTGATTTTTCAAATGCAATATTTTCAAAACGCGTGTAACTAGCTAAAAACGTTAATGTTGCCTCTCCTGTGGGGCCGTTTCTATTTTTTCTAATCAGAATATCTGCCGTACCTTTTTTGGGATTGTTTTCATCGCTATTGTACATTTCGTCTCTGTATATAAAAGCTACTACATCTGCATCCTGTTCAAGAGCCCCTGATTCTCTCAGATCTGAGAGTCTTGGCTGCTTGTCATTTCGTTGCTCAAGCATTCTGTTGAGCTGAGATAAAGCCATTACCGGAACGTCAAGTTCTTTGGCCAAAGCTTTTAGAGATCTTGATATTTCGGAGATTTCAAGATCTCGACGTTCAGCAGACATACGGCTTTTCATAAGCTGGAGGTAATCAATAACGACAAGGCCTATATTTTTTTCCATTTTTAATCTACGGGCCTTTGCTCGTATTTCCATAGCTGATATATTTGGAGTATCATCAATAAAAATAGAAGTATCAGACAGGACACCGGCAGCATCTGTCAGTTTGCGCCAGTCTTCCATGCTGAAAAAACCTCCTCTTAAACGAGATGAATCAATTCTCGCTTCAGAACAGAGCAGACGCATTGACAGTTGCTCTTTTGACATTTCAAGGGAAAATACGGCTACAGGTACATTTGCATCAACCGCGGCATTCCTGGCAATATTAAGGGCCAGGGCTGTTTTTCCCATACTTGGGCGTGCGGCAAGAATTATAAGCTCTGATTTCTGCAGGCCCGAGGTAAGATTATCAAGGCGGGTAAACCCTGTTGGAACGCCGGTTACCAGAGTCTTATTGCCCTGTCGTTTTTCAATGGTCTCAATATTGCCATCAATTAATTCGCTTATACGATAAAATGATTGTTTATGCTTATTTTTTGAAATTTCGAAAATTACACTTTCAGCGAAATCGACTAGTTCGTCAACATTACCCCTGTCCTCAAAGCATTCTTTGGCGATTTCATTCGTTTTTTCTATAAGGCGCCTTAATGTTGCTTTGTCATGAACAATTTTAGCATAATGTTTTGCATTTACAGCAAGCGGGACGGTATCGACAAGCGTGGCTAAATATGTTGCCCCTCCAATCTCTTCTAAATGCCCCCTTTCTTTGAGAGCATTGCTAAGCGTAACAAGGTCAACAGGTTCGTTCTTTGAAAAGAGTTCAACAATACCGGAAAAGATCTTTTGATGAGCGGATCTATAGAAATCCTCCGGTGAAAGAATATCGATAATATCAAGCAATGTATTGTTATCTATAAGGATTCCGCTGAGTAAAGATTCCTCGGCCTCAATACTTTGAGGGGGAATTTTATAAAGAGAGGGGTCTTGTTTGTTTTGCAACTGCCTATTGGCCATTGGTTTGATGTTTATTCTAAAATCTAATGACTACGTCTTTAATAAATATTTTTTAAGTAGAAGTATGATAATTTATTCCGTAAATTTAAATAATAACTTTATTCTGGAACTATTTCAACAGTTATTTCAGGCTCAACTCCTTTGTAAACTCGTATAGGAACCTTGAATGTACCGATTTTCTTTATGGGCTCACTAAGCAGAACCATTCTTTTTTTAACTTCTATATCTTGGCTTGCAAGCGCTTCAATGATATCCTTCACAGAGATCGAGCCATACAGGCGGTCTTCTTCACTAACCTTTGCAGCTATCTTGCAAATAACTCCTTCAAGTTTATTGGCCATTTCTTCAGCAAGGCTTTTTTCTTTGGCTATCTGAAGTTCGAATTTAACCTTCTGCTGTTCCAGCATTTTGCGGTTTTGAGGTGTGTCCAGAACAGCCTTATTCTGAGGCAAAAGATAATTGCGGGCATAACCTTTGGAAACATTAACTTCGCTTCCGATTATGCCTATCGATCCTATAGTTTCTTTCAAAATTACTTTCATTATAACCTCCATAAACAACTTTATAGCTATAGACTTTCAGATAAATAATTTCGCTGTGTTATCAGTCGTCGACGTATAATTAATACGCCTTCCTCCTTCTGGCTTTGTGAAATTATTTATCTGAAAGTCTATATATTTTAGTGTACAATTTAGTTTTAACTTTCTTTTTTTATACTTAATTTTCTGAAATCAAGCCAAATGTCAAAAAAACCAAGCCCTATAACAGAAAGCAGAACCAACTGTTGCAAAGCAAGGACGCTGTATAGGAAAATCCTGAATATACGGGGAACGTTTTTTTTTTCAAAATAAAAAGACACAATTGCTATGCCTTGAAAAAAATATATTGTCATAAGGACAATCAGACCGTTTAACCCTAAAATTTTAAAAGTATTGTCCGGCAAAATAAGTGTCACACCGCATCCTATAAAAATCCAGACAATGAATTCCGGAGCTTTCCATAATTTTAGAGAGCCAAAATCAGGAGAAAAAATATTTTTAGCTTTAAGCACGGGCTTTGCGATTAACAGACTGACCCATGACACAAATAAGGTTAAAGATATAAGCATAGCAGGAATAATTCGTATAAGTACGTACTGGATCTTTTCCATTGAATTCGAAATAACGTTTATGCTTTCTTCTGGGACCCCTATGCTTTCATACATCGCCATAGTCAGGTCGAGATTCCGTGATATATATCCAGATACCATGGTGTAAATTCCAGTGTTTGACAAGTTGCTGTAAAAGAACAAGATAATAATCCCCGTTATTAGAACGAAGGCGCATGCATAACTAATTGTCTTTTCGATCGATAAATGCATCTCAATTAGTTCACTAAGGAGAAAACCCAGCAGCAGCAACTCAACAAAGAAAAATATATCTAATGATATACCGCCTGTCATTATAATCATCATTATGATTGATAAGATATAGACTATAATTCCTGTTGTTCTCCCGAGTTTTGACCGATAAAAGAGAATCGGCAGAGGGATAAACAAAGAAAAGAAAAACCCTATGATCGGCAAATATATTGAAGCTGTAAATATAAGTCCTATTATTGCTACGCCGCTTATTATATCCTTTGAGATATTTCCTTGAACAGTTTGAGACACTATCTTCTTCTCCTTGGGGAAAAACAGACGTTATATGACGTTAAATATGGTCAATCGTCCCCACGTAAGGCAGAAGTGCAATTGTTCGGGCTTGCTTTATAGCTTTTGTCAGAGCGCGCTGATGTTTAGCGCATGTTCCAGATATACGTCTCGGGATAATTTTGCCTCGTTCAGTAACAAAATATTTGAGTGTTTTAGGGTCCTTATAATTTATCGCAAGACTTGTATCTGCGCAGAAACGGCATATTTTTCGCCGATGAAATACTCTTTTTTTACCTGGAGTTTTTGAATTTCTTGTTGAATCTGAAGGAACAGCCATTTTTCTCTCCTAATTTATTCACTTTCCATTGTTTTTGTTGTTTCATCCTCAGCCGTTTCAGCATTATTGATATCAGGAGCGCTCTGTTTGATATCGGATTTATTTTGATCGGGCTCGATTTCTTTAATTTCAGCTTTGGCCATCTCTTCTTTAATAAGTTCTATATCCGCATATTTGTCAAGCAAGACCGTCATATACTTCATGACCCGGTCATCAATTCGGAAAAAGCGTTCCATTTCATCAACGAGTTTTCCTGTTCCGCAATAGTCTAAACGGACATAATACCCACGAGATTTTTTTTTGATTTCATATGCAAGCCTTCTGGCTCCCCATTCATTGAGCATTACCAGAAGGCATTCCTCTTGTTGGATTAAGTCTTTTACTTTTTCAAAAATAGGGCTCCGTTCTTCATCTGACAGATCAGGATCAATAATTATAAATGTTTCGTACCTTCTCATTAGACCTCCTCTTGGATATTAAGCCCTGAAATAATAATTCAGAGCAAGGAATAAATTTAAAAAATAAAAAAAGTAAATGATAAGAATTAAAAATTTATTTTAGTAACAAAGCAGCTCACAGCTGTCAAGATTTTCCTTCTGAAAACCTCAAAATGTTGTCTTGCATTTCTTTTTATGCGAAATTATACAATGTTAAAGTCAAAAAAGCTTATGAAGCAAACAAAATTAATAGATAAAAACGAGGCTGCATGAATTTTTATTCAAAACAGGTCAATAAAGTCTTACAGGAACTTAATACTTCCGCCGAGAAGGGTCTCAGCCAATCAGAAGCAAGGCTAAGGTTAGATAAATATGGATTAAATACAATTGAGGAAAAAGAAAAGATAAGTTCTGTTAAGATTTTTTTGAGCCAATTTAAGAACCTTATTATTTGGATTCTGATAATTGCAGCGGTTATATCTGCCGTTCTTCCCATCCTGGAGAGGGGAGTAGAAAATATAGTTTTAGAGGATATGGCCGACGCGCTTGTTATATTGGTAATTGTTATACTTAATGGTGTATTGGGCTTTATCCAGGAATTCAAGGCGGAAAAAAGTATTGAGGCATTAAAGAAACTCGCAGGACTGAAGGCCACGGTTATAAGAGATAATAAAGAGGATAAAATTGATGCAACAGAGCTTGTGCCTGGAGATATTATTATTCTGCGAACAGGTGATAAGATTGCTGCTGACGCAAGACTGGTCGAGCTTAGTAACTTAGAGACACAAGAAGCCGCTTTGACAGGGGAAAGCACGCCTGTAGAAAAGAATTTAGAAGTTAAAATTAAGGATAAGGTGCAGATTGCTGAACAGACGAATACAGTCTTTTCCGGGACTATAATAACAAAAGGAAAAGGAAAAGCTATCGTCACTGCAACCGGTATGAACACCGAGATCGGCAAAATTGCAGAAATGATACAGACCACAAAAAAAGAAGAGGCTCCTTTGCAGAAGAAGCTTGAGCAATTAGGCAGATGGCTTGGCTTGGCTACATTGGTTATATGTTTTATAATTTTTTTTACAGGCTGGCTAAGCGGGATGGAATTGTTTGAGATGTTCCTGGTATCTGTTAGCCTTGCGGTTGCTGCTATTCCGGAAGGGTTGCCCGCTGTTGTAACGATATGTCTTGCTTTAGGGGTTCAGAGAATGGTTAAGAAGCATGCTCTTATTAGAAAACTTCCGTCAGTAGAGACACTGGGAAGCACTACTGTCATATGTTCTGATAAAACAGGCACTTTAACCAGGAATGAGATGACTGTAAGAAAGGTTTTTGTCAATAATAAGATAATAGAAGTTTCCGGACTTGGGTATAAACCTGACGGAAACTTTGCAGAAATGAACTATGAACTGAAGCAAATGCTAATGATAGGCGCTCTGTGCAATGATGCTGTTATAGAAGATAATTATTCAATAATCGGAGATCCAACAGAGGCTTGCCTTATCACAAGTGCTAAAAAAGCAGGTATCGAACATGATGAATTAAACAAGAGATTCCCCAGAATAGATGAAATTCCTTTTGATTCTGAGAGAAAGCGTATGAGCACAATACACATGATTAACGGAGACAAATTTGTTTATACTAAGGGAGCTTCTGACCAGCTTTTAAAGGTTTGTTCTAAGATATTAATTAATGGTGAGGAAAGAGAATTGTTGCCTGCTGATAAAAAGAAGATTTCAGATCAAAATGAAGAGTTTGCCAAACAGTCTTTAAGATTATTGGGTTTTGCATATGCAAAGACAGAAAAAAAAGAAGAAAAAGATATGGTTTTTGTTGGATTACAGGCAATGATTGATCCTCCTAGAAAAAGTTCAATTGAAGCCGTAAAGAAATGCCATGAAGCTGGTATTAAGGTTGTTATGATTACCGGAGATCATAAAGTAACGGCTATAGCTATTGCAAAAGAAATAGGAATCGAGGGCGATGCTTTAAGCGGAGAGGAGCTTGATGAAATAAAAGATTTATCAGAGATTGTTGATAAGATTTCGATCTTTGCCAGGGTTAATCCAGAGCATAAGATGAAGATTATCGAAGCCTTGAATAAAAAAGGTGAGATTGTCGCAATGACTGGTGATGGGGTAAATGACGCTCCTGCTTTGAAGGCTTCTCATATTGGAATCTGTGTCGGTTCCGGCACAGATGTCGCTAAAGAGGCGAGTGAAATGATTCTGACTAATGATGATTTTGCCAGCATAGTTAGTGCCATTGAAGAAGGAAGAGGCATATATGATAATATTAAAAAATTTGTTAAATTTCTTATTTCCAGCAATCTCGGAGAAATATTTACTATTTTCGTAGGAATAATTTTAGGATTTCCCCTTCCGGTGATAGCCATACAATTGCTATGGATCAATCTTATGACCGACGGCCTTCCTGCTTTGGCATTGGGTGTTGAGCCGATTGATCATGATATAATGCAAAGAAAGCCGAGAAGTATCAAAGAAAGTATAATTGATAAGCGCACAACATACTGGACTTTGTCGATAGCTGTAATCATGATGGTCGGCACTTTGATTATGTTCAGAGGCTTTGAAGGATTAAGGCATGCTCAAACCGTTGCGTTTACTACATTGATGATGTTTCAGATGTTCAACGTTCTGAACTGTAAGTCAAATATCCACTCGGTATTTAAGATTTTTTTTAATAACAAGTGGCTTATACTCGCTGTTGCCTTATCAATAATTCTTCAGATGATAGTATTGTACGTTCCTTTTATGAACACATTATTCAAGACTTATCCATTACCAATATTTGAATGGATGATGATACTTCTTGTTTCAAGTTCAGTCCTATGGTTTGATGAAATTTTTAAGATTGTTAAGAGATTTAATTCAACAGAGCGCGCAGGGTGATTCTGCCCATAAGTGCTGAAATGAACATCGAACATCGAACGTCCAACATCGAACGTTGAATGAGAAAAGATGAAGAAACAGAGGAATTAATTAAGATTTTCGTTACGAGTATCAAAACGACTAAAAAGAAACCACGCCAAAGCGTGGTTGAACCTTCGGTGTTGGAATAATTTGAGGAGCGGAGCGACATCATTATTCGACGTTCAATGTTCAATGTTCGATGTTGGACGTTCATCTTTCAAATTTTGGAGATTATGCTGTGTCCCTGAATGAGAGCCCTGACTGTAAGATTGAGAAGATCATTCGTGCAGATGCTTCTGAGGTCGTTGCACGGGCCTCGGTACATCTTGACGACGAACAGATGCAGTATTTCCTGCGCAACAAAGATTGCCTGACAACAGACTTGCATAGCACAAAGGCAAGACTCGGCATCAATCAGGAAAAACTCAGTCCTTTTGAACTCAAAGGAAACAAGATATCCTATGAAGCCAGATTCTGGTTCTATATTCCAGAATATTCTGCAGGCCTTACTATTGACCAGTTAATAAAAACCGGCCTTGAAGTCGGCAAGATTTATTTGAAAAATCCTGAGCTCAAATACTCTGCCGAGGAATTGATCAATCTCATTTCAAACCGCACCATCATTGTTCCCAAGGGAACCAGGGTGCTGGAGGAAGGCATCCTTGCCGTACCGGTTATGCCTTTTATCCATCTGCCCAATCCCATGGTCTTAACGCCCAATTATCTGAAGTCTGCTGTGGGTAAAATGATTCCTCGTGAAGATTTCTATTTTGCTCAGCCTGAGCAAAAAGTGGACCAGGTCATAGTGCCGGCGGGAAGCGGGGTAATATCGCATACCAGCCTTTTTACACAGCAAAACGAGATTTATATTCTCGATCCTGAACACACAGATGCCAGGGTAGGGAGTAAATACACCAACGGGATCATATATCTTGAACTCGTGGGAGGAGAAAAGGACATCGTAAAGGAGAAGGTCCATATAGAAGTCTATAAACCAGCTACAGCAAAACGCAGTGTGAAAAAAAAGTTCTATATCGACCTGAAATCCTCATTTTTGGAGAGACTTTACAAAGAGCGTACTGTGGATGAAAACACCATCGCAGCCATCAGTGATACTGGAGAGCAAAAATTCATTGAGCTAAACAAGCGGTTCGACCGACTCTTACATGAGCTATGGCCTTATACCTCGCTGGTAGTCCAGGACTTCCCTAACCGACTCCTTGCATCTTATCTAATTGTAGCCGCTGACCTTGGCCTCATCAGGGATCTGACCTTTATGAGGGCCCCGGAGGAGGAATATTTTTTCAAGTCAGACGACCTTGCCTTTATGAATAAGCTTCAGGACATGGGTGTGGAGATTTACTGGAAGAACCCCTTACAGGGGGATCTGGTCTTGTACAAGCAATTCTTTATGAGGTCTTCTGTGATACCCTCATTTAACGAGGCCTTCAGCTCAAGAAAGCTTGCTGCGTTTTATGGAACAGCAGGGAACGTAGATGCCGACACACAAAAAGAAATTGTAGACAGCATAAAGTCCTTCAAGGACTTCCACGGTGGCATTTGCGGCATTCTCACAGGTGGCAACACGGGAAGTGTCATGTCCTTTGTATCCGAAAGCACGGCTTCTCTGGGTATGCTATCCGGGGCCGTGTACTGGAAGGTCCCTGGGGTGGATATTTATCCCCATGTGGATTTTGCGGCGTATTTGGCCCGAAATGATTTGCTGGAAAGACAGGAAATCTTATCTGAAGCCACTGAGGCAGACATCTATTTTAAAGGCGGAGTGGGGACCAACCTTGAAAATGCCATAACTTTCGTTAAGAAGAAGCTCGGCATTGGGCACTACAAGCCGCAAATATTTGTAGGAGAATTTTACAAGCCCCTTCAGGACTGGCTCAACCACCTGACATCTGAGGGGATGGTGGACCCCAAAGTTTTTGAAAGCTGCTATTTTATCATGCATGGCTCTGAGATCTTCGACACTCTGTGCAAACACTTCGGCTCGGAAGACAAGATGATCTACGAAGTCACAGCGAATGAAACATGGTAACAAGGTTCCTTTTCGCTCCATTTTTAGTCCAATTTAGACAGAAATTGTATTAAACAGGAAATTGTTGTATAAAATTATTTTGTAAGATTATTATTGGTTAGGCGGATTTTAGGGACTAATGTTCAATGCAGACAAAAAAATAAGCAGAAGGAGAGAAACAGATATGAAAAAGTATCCAATTGTAATGTATTTGGTTTTATGTATGCTGTTGGTTACAGGATGTGCGAGAGCACCTCGAGCACCGCTTAGCGATATGGGGCAGAAGATTGAGATCATGGTCATAAGCGACAGGGGCAACCCTGCTGAAATGACCGAACGCCAGTATAAGTATCGTATCGAATCGGTCAATATATGGAACGCGATCTTATTAAGCGGTTGGGAAATTCAGGATATGAGGCTTCACTCATCAATTCAAAAGAGGAATTTGAGGCGCGCAGCGGTCGATATCTTCTTACGGTCAAAATCGTAAGTTATAACCCGGGAAGCACTGCGGCGCGGATAATAGTAGGATTTGGTGCGGGTGCAGCTTCGCTTGACAACAAATATGAGTTCTATGGAACTGGCTCTGAGCCCATAATGGCTTGGGATGATGGCGTGGGCACCTCGGAACACTGGACGAAAATTCCTAGAAAACTAAATGCCAATACAGTCAAGAGGATAACCGAAAAGCTGACTGCAGCAAAGTAACAGCGACGCCCTTCTCAACCGAAGTTGAACTAATGAATGCACGGTTCCATTGCTGGTTCGATGGTAGTGAAAGGTTAATCATCATGAAATTCATTCCCTCCCAAATTCTTTACTTTGCTCGAAGCAGAACAACTAAAAGGAACTTCAAACTTCTATTCAAGTTCCTTTTGGCGTTGACAATGCTGGTGGTAATATACAGCGTTTTATTTCATTTCATAATGCTTTTTGAAGAAAAGGAGTTTAGCTGGATTACAGGTTTCTATTGGACACTCACTGTGATGTCCACGCTTGGTTTCGGTGATATCACCTTTGTGAGTGATTTAGGCAAGGCTTTTACGATGCTTGTACTCATGTCCGGCATTCTTTTTCTTCTCATCATGTTGCCCTTTACCTTCATTCAATTTTTTTATGCCCCATGGCTTGAAGCTCAATCAAGGGCCAAAACTCCACGGGAATTGCCGGAAAGCACAACAGGACACGTGATACTGACAAGCTTTGATCCCATAACCATAAACCTCGTAGAAAAACTGAAGAAATATGATTATAAATATGCTATTATCGCCACCGATTTGCAACATGCGTTAGAACTTTATGATTTAGACTTCAAGGTGGTCATGGGAGATCTGGGTGATCCGGAAACATATAAACGTCTCCGCATACAAAGTGCTGCCATGCTGGTCGCCAACAACGATGATATGACCAACACAAATATATCCTTTACTGTCAGGGAGATCTCTAAAAAAGTACCCATCGTTACTAATGCAGATGCGGATAATTCCATCGATATTCTGCAGCTTGCCGGCAGCACTTATGTCTTTCAGTTTATGAAGATGCTTGGAGAATCCCTGGCGCGAAGAACGCTCGGAATGAGTATGGGGGCAAATGTTATCGGAAGATTCGATCAACTTCTCATCGCCGAAGCACCTGCAATGCGAACACCACTTGAGGGAAAAACGCTCATTCAAAGCAATCTGCGAGAAAAAACCGGCGCAACAGTTGTCGGGCTTTGGGAGAGAGGCCGATTTGAAATTCCGCAGCCACAGACTCGAATCGATTCCACGACTGTGCTCGTACTCGCCGGCTCGGCTGAACAGCTCAAAAAATATGACGAGGTTTTCTCTATTTGCCGTGTTTATCACAACACCGATGCTCCTGTTCTCATATTGGGTGGCGGCCGTGTCGGGCGTGCAGCGGCACGGATTTTGGAAGAGCGACAGGTTGTTTATAAGGTTGTGGAGAAGAATCCGAAATTCATTCAAAATAATAAGTATATTCAAGGAAATGCTGCCGATTTTGATACTTTGAGTCTGGCCGGCATACGGGAAGCTCCATCTGTCATTATTACCACTCATGATGACTCCATGAATATTTATCTCACCATCTATTGCCGTAAACTGCGATCCGATATACAGATTGTCAGCAGGGCAAATCTGGACCGAAATATTTCCAAACTGCACGGGGCTGGAGCAGACCTTGTCATGTCACATGCTTCCCTGGGAGCAAATACCATAATTAATCTTCTAAAACCCAATAAAATACTGATGATTGCAGAAGGACTGAACATCTTCCGCACGTCTGTACACTCATCCCTTGCGGGCAAATCTCTTGCTGAAAGTCAAATCCGGAAACAAACGGGCTGCAGCGTAATAGCTATTGGTAGAGAGAATAAATTGAATATAAACCCCGAACCCTCGATTCTTCTTGGGGAACATGATGAAATGGTCTTGATTGGGACGAGCGATGCGGAAAAACGTCTTATGGACATCTATCAATAACCATCGAGCCATTGCAAGGGTCTGGGGCAAAATTTATTGTGAGGTGGGAATCGAAGGAACCTGTAATTCCCCCAGGCAACCCATTTTGAGGGCAAGACCAATAAGAACTATCATGATGTTTTACAACAGTTAGGGAAAGTAATGATCATTTCCATAATCCTGCAAAAACTTAAGAGTGCTTTTACGGATCTGCTGCCCATTATTCTGGTTATTGCTTTTTTTCAGATTGTCGTCCTGAAACAGCCATTACCGCAAATGGGAGAAGTCCTTTTTGGTGCTCTTCTTGTGGTGGCCGGTCTTACCCTGTTTGTTCAGGGGCTGGAAATGGGCCTGTTTCCCATTGGTGAGGCAATGGCCCATGCCTTAGCCAGGAAGGGCAGCCTCTTCTGGCTCCTCTGCTTTGCCTTTGCTCTGGGTTTCTCAACCACTGTGGCAGAGCCTGCCCTTATAGCTGTGGCTTGGGAAGCAGCAGAAATTGCCGGCCAGGGGGGCCTTATTGACCCGAGCAAAGAATCTCTAACTCAATATGCCTTTGGACTTCGCATGTCTGTCGCTTTTTCCGTGGGACTTGCCATCCTTATCGGGGTCATGCGTATTCTCCGCGGCTGGCCTATTCATTATTTGATCATCGGCGGTTATGTTCTTGTTATGCTGATGACCATCATTGCCCCGAAAGAGATTATTGGTATAGCCTATGATGCCGGCGGAGTCACCACATCCACCATCACTGTCCCTTTGGTTGCAGCTTTGGGAGTAGGATTGGCCTCATCCATCAGAGGACGAAGCCCTCTTGTGGATGGTTTTGGTCTTATTGCTTTTGCTTCTCTTCTCCCTATGATCTTTGTCATGGGTTACGGACTTATCCTTTTTAGATAAAAAGGGGCCTGTTTTCGTGGAATTCATATATGAATTCAGCAAAATATTGCTTGCCACCTGTAGAGATGTGCTGCCGATCATTATTCTTATTGTCGGTTTTCAGCTTCTGGTACTGCGCCAGCCAATTCCCCATCTGCGTCGTCTTGTTGTCGGTGGCATCTATGTTGTCATTGGTCTTGCCCTGTTTCTGGCAGGACTTGAAAAAGCACTTTTCCCCCTGGGAAAAATCATGGCAACCCAGTTGTCTGATCCTGCCTTTATTTATGGTACAGGGGAAGTTGTTGTCCACGCGGACTGGAAGGCGTATGGCTGGGTGTATCTTTTTGCGGCCATGATCGGCTTTGCAACCACCATTGCCGAACCATCTCTCATAGCTGTGGCTTATAAGGCCAGCGAGGTATCAGCCGGCACGATCAGTCAATGGGGCCTAAGAATTACTGTGGCCATAGGAGTCGCTTTTGGAATCAGCCTTGGAACATTTCGCATTGTCACCGGTACCCCGCTTTATCTTTACATTCTTGTGGGCTATATGATTGTTATTGTGCAGACCATATTTGCCCCCAAAAGCATCATTGCTCTGGCGTATGATTCGGGCGGGGTCACTACTTCAACAGTGACAGTACCACTGGTGGCGGCACTTGGTCTTGGACTGTCTGCCACCGTGCCTGGACGAAATCCTGCCCTGGATGGTTTTGGCCTTATTGCTTTTGCCAGTCTTTTTCCAATTATAGCAGTTATGGGCTATGCTCAGTTAATACACTGGTCTACTCAACGCAAAATAAAATTAACGGAGAAAAATAATGCGCTTTAAACTAATTTTATCCACGATAAAGCCAGATATCACTGACCGTATTGTTGATGCGGCAAAAGGGGCTGGAGCCACCGGGGCAACAATCATACCTGCCAGGGGAACTGGTATCCGTGAGGCGAAAACTTTTTTTGGCCTCTCTCTGGAGGCACAGACCGACATTATCCTGCTCCTTGTCGAAGAGCATCTTGTTGACAAAATTTTGGACGCTATAAAAAAAGCGGGAGAATTCCATAAGCCCGGAACAGGCATTGCCTTTGTGGTTCCAGTTGAGCATGTTGTGGGTCTGGAAAGTCAGATGGAAAAATTTAAAGAAGAAGTTCAGAAAAGTTATTTTTAATCAATGACATTTATTTTTATAGAGGGAGAAAATTATGGAACCTGACAGCGCTTCAATAATTCGGGCAAGAGACATAATGCATAAGAGGATTGTGTCCATTGACGGCATGGCCACAGCCAGGGAGGCTGCCGCTAAAATGCGTTCTGAAAATGTACCGTCTCTTCTTGTCAAAAAACGGCATATCGATGATGCCTGGGGCATAGTGGTCGTTCAGGATTTTATTAAAGGGGTGATAATACCCGGTCGCTCTCCGTCTGCGGTGAGTGTCTATGAAATCATGACAAAGCCTATTATCACCGTGCAGGCTGATATGGACATACGCTATGTTGCCCGTTTGCTTTACCGGTCCGGCATACGAAGAGCTCCGGTTGAGGATGGAGGGGAACTTATCGGTATGATTTCTCTTTCCTCGTTGATTCTCGACAATGAGCTTTTTTAGGGCGATCTCGTGATTTGCGAACCGCGTCAGTAAGCCCAAAATAGTGAAATCATAGTGGCGCTGATCAATAACGAAGAAGCGACAGTGAAGCGGTTCTTTTTATGTAAAGATCATATTGAACTTCGTCAGGAAAACTAAGATACGGCTACATCAAGCATGTGCTACCCCGTGAATTTTGTGGGCGAAAGTTTTAACAAAATGTCTCGATCATTATCTGAAAGGCCGGACATAAAATCGGCAGTTGTGTATGAAAATAGCCTGATAAGGCTGAGCCCGAATGATTTTGAACAGTTAAACAATTTAGAAGACAGAGATAGTTATAACTTTCAATAAGACACCTATGTTATGCATTATTTTATGATTTGTTCATGAGAAATACGGGTCAGTACAATTTAGACAGAAATAGAGAAAAACTAAAAAAAGGGTTTTAGGCGCAACTTTCTGAAACCCTTTATTTTTCTTGATATAGCAGTTCTCATAAATATGTTCCTTTTGAATAAATATAGCAATGTCCTCGCTAACCGTTTGATCATTTTGAACTTTTCTAATGCTTGTTCCGCTAAAATTAAAGAACTCGACCTCGCTTCGGGACTCAGACAGCTTCAATTTTTACTCTTCACTTCGCCAAGAACGTTTACAAAATTATCAAAATGGTTAGCTCGAATACCGCTTATATTTAAACATAATAGGAATATTATTTTGAGAAACACTATAGACCGTGAAGGGATCGAACCTTTTTGAGGATGGTTTATGTTGACAATTTTCCATATCGATAGAAAATTGTCTTGACAATATTCCAGTGATATGGATAATGGTCATCATGGAACGATTAATTAGTTCATATATATTTGACCCTGAAATGACAGCAGGAAAAATGATTTCCCTGACCGGTCCCCGACAGGTGGGAAAGACTACTTTCGCTCAGAAGTGGCTTGAATCCGCCGGATCGGAAGACACATACTTTAACTGGGATGACCCATCATTGATTGCGGAATACAAGAAGAATCCGCTATATTTTCGAAACATTATTGATGAGAAATTCAAGGGTTCTCCCGTTCCATTAGTGTTTGATGAAATCCATAAGCATATGGAGTGGAGGAATATTCTTAAAGGCTTTTATGACATTAATCGCGAAAAAATGCAGCTTCTTGTTACAGGCTCTGCCAGACTCGGCTATTTTCAAAAGTCTGGAGACTCACTGGTAGGCCGTTACTTCTCTTACCAGCTTTTTCCTTTGGGACTTGCAGAGGCTTTGGGTGACTTTTCTTATATCCTCGACGACGGAGATATTTTTGCTGACGCCAACCTTTTTGCAGGTCGTGCGCGGGAAGTCAAAATACAGGAGGCAGATGAGACTCTTGAAAACCTGTTGAAATTTGGAGGTTTTCCCGAGCCGTTTCTAAAGGGTACAGAAAAGTTTCACCGTAGATGGCAGACTGATTACAAGAACCTGCTGACAAAAGAAGACGTACGTGATCTCTCACGGATTGCAGACATTAAAGGCCTTGAGACACTGGTGGAAATTCTCCCCACAAAAGTCGGTTCTCAGCTTAGCATTCCGTCACTGAGCGAGGACTTGGGAAAAAGATACGATACCATAAAGAACTGGATAGATATATTACAGGGCCTCTATCTGGTTTTTACTTTGCGTCCCTGGCATAAAAAAATAGCGCGGGCAATAAAAAAGGAGAAAAAACTCTATTTCTTAGACTGGTCGCTGTTGTCTGAGCCAGGAGTTGTTTTTGAAAACCTCATTGCCGTCAGCCTAATCCGTATGGCAGCAAGGATGACAGAAACCGGTCAGGGGAATTTTGAAATCCAATATATCCGTGACAGGGAAAAACGGGAAGTCGATTTTATTCTGGTAAAAGACAATCAGCCTGTTTGCCTGTTTGAAGCAAAGGAAAGCGATACTGATATTAGTAAACCTGGAAGGTTTTTTGGCGAAAAACTCAACATTCCGCTCTACCAGATTGTGCGCAATGCCGAAAAAGTTGAAGCATTTCCCGGGAATTGTATTGTAATTCCAGCAAGTAATTTTCTTATGTTAACAGGATAATTTGTTCAAGGGAATGTAACCATAGTAGGCGTTGAGAAACATGATAACAGGGTTCCTTTGGCGTGATTATGAAAAAACATATCAGGCAATATTTGGACAAGCTATCTTCGGGCGCTGCCCGTGAGCACGGCCAGACCCATTGAATTGAATATATGAAACCTATATCATAACATTTTCTAAGGCGCTTGGATTAGCGTATAGATAGCGAGACTGTCGAAAAAGCCATTTGTTAACAACCTCATTGGCCCGATGGATTTTTTTGGACCCTCACAATATTTTTCTATATATTGTGAGAATTATCGCTACTGTAGAAAACAGTTTATTGAAAAGTAAAATGAAATGGAAAGAATCAAAAATAAGTAAGGAATATGCTTGTAAGTTGAACCTTTTTCGACAGTCTCAGCAGTAAGCTGCACTGGTCTCTTAGGAATATTAAATTATTTCACAGCTTCCTTCAAAGCCTTTCCTGCAACAAACTTTGGCACCTTACTTGCTGCAATATTTATCTCTTTACCTGTCTGAGGATTTCTGCCTTTACGAGCCTTCCTTTCGGCCACCTTAAATGTGCCGAATCCAACCAATAATACAGAGTCTCCATTTGCCAATGCCTTGGTAATGCTTAAAAGAACACGGTCCACAACCGCCTGAGCATCCTTTTTGGTTTTTACGACCTTAGCAACCTCGTTGACTAAATCTCCTTTGTTCATGTTTTTTTTCTCCTTATTATTGTTTATAGGTCCGAAAAAAATAAAGATTCATTAATAAGCTTGACATACTGTATATTGTAGCATATCTAAATCATAATACAGAATGTATGGTTTAAGCTAATATTATTTTCTAAACTGAAGGGCTATGTTCTTAATATATTAAACATCGAGGGAGGTTTCCATGGCAATTGCGAAGAAAAAAACAACAGCTAAGAAACCAGCAGCCAAAAAAACAACAGCAAAGAGAACAGTGGCTAAGAAACCAGCAGCCAAAAAAACAACAGCAAAGAAAACAGTGGCT